>NZ_CDROCK010000084.1:0-16173 GCF_977020205.1 Pseudomonas sp. AIG
CGCACTTCATCATCACCGCCGCCCACTGCCTCAACCACGTTCACCGAAGTGCCGTTGACGTAGTAGATGTCATCACCGGCACCGCCGTTCAGGACGTTGCCCGTGGCTTGCCCGGTCAGGACGTCATTGAAAGACGAGCCGATGACGGTTTCGAAGTTCCACAGCTTGTCACCTTGGGCATCACCACCGACACCCAGAACACCGCCAACCAGACTTACCGTCACGCCGCTGGACGAACCGGAGTAATCAATGGTGTCAGTGCCGCCCAAACCATCGAACTGATCGGCAGTAGCACCACTGATAAAGGTGTCGTTGCTGCCGGAGCCCGCCAGCATCTCGATGCCGACGTAGGTATCACCGGCAGCGATCCCGGAGTTCACGCCGGTTTTGGTGTTGATCGTCACACCCACTTGGCTGTCGGTATAACTCACGGTATCCGTGCCTGCACCGCCGATGAACTGGTCAGCACCTGCGCCACCCATCAAGTAATCGTTACCGACTCCGCCGGTAATGACGTTGTCTGAAGCATTACCGTAACCGACAAAGTTACCGGTACCGACGTAGGTCAGCCGTTCAACGTTGGTTGCCAGGGTGTGATTGAGCAAAACAGTGCGCACTTCATCATCACCGCCGCCCACTGCCTCAACCACGTTCACCGAAGTGCCGTTGACGTAGTAGATGTCATTACCAGCACCACCGTTCAACGTGCTACCAGATGACTGCGCGGTAAGAATGTCATTAAATGCAGAACCAATCACGGCCTCTATAGACGTCAAGGTATCGCCTTGGGCATCTGCGCCTACGCCTGTGCCAGCGGTCAGATTGACGGTCACTCCTGCCGTCGAATTGGCATAGGACGCGGTATCAATACCGTTCCCGCCATTCAAGACATCGGCACCTGCTCCGCCATCCAACAGGTCGTTGCCCTCGCCACCACTCAGCGAGTCATTTCCCGCAAACCCATACAACTCATCCGCACCTGACGTGCCTACCAGTGTGTCCGTACCCGAAGTTCCGTTTATAACTGCCATTGTTTCTTCCTTGCCTTTTTGATGAATCGATAGTCAACGCAATGCTTCAGAATCGCCTCGATAAAGCCGAGTACTTTTGAGCGTGGTCATTGATGAGACGTTTAACCGCCTTGCAACCAGAGGTCTCCATGACCTGCGGAAGTTTGACGCACCCCCTCCTCTGCTCGGGGCATCTGCAATTACTGCACCACAGCTGTCGACGAACGGTAGGTATCTGAGAAAAGCCTGACAGCGGGCAAAAAAAAACCGACGCCCTCGGGCGTCGGTTTTCAGTGCAGCTATCAGATCACATCAAGTCATCTGAATGATGGTCTGCATGATGGTGCTCTGAGTGGAGATGGTCTTGGCGTTCGCCTGATAGTTGCTCTGGCCCTTGATCAGGTCTACCAGTTCGTTGGTCAGGTTAACGTTGGACTCTTCCAGCGAGTTGGAAGCGATCGAACCCAAGGTACCGGTTTCGGGTGCATCGTAGCCCGGGATACCCGAAGCAAACGTCTCTTTCCAGCTGGTGCCACCGATAGCCTGCAGGCCTTGTTCGTTGGTGAAGCTGGCCAGCGCAACCTGGCCGATGGCCTTGCTCTGGTTGTTGCTGAAGTTGGCGAACAGCGTACCGGTGCCGTCGATGGTCAGGTTGGTGATCTGGCCAGTGGCGTAACCGTCCTGAGTCGGAATCGAACGCGCGGTGTCAGCGTTGTACTGAGTGGTCTTGGCCATCGAAATGGTAATACCGGCCGGGTTGGCAGCCGCACCGTTAGGCGTAAAGTTACCGTTGGTCACAGTGCCCGGCTTCCAGGTCGTCAGCTTCAAGTCGCTGCTGATGATCGGGTTCGGCGCCGGAGCTGGTAATGTGCTAGGCGTGCTGACCTGCAACAGATTGCCAGAACTGTCGAAGGTGAGTGTCGAAGCAACCGGAGGCGTAAGCGGATCGTTTGGGTTGCTACCGGTCGCATCCGGGTTACGGCCATCAACCAGGGTGTAGACCTTCCAGGTGTTTTCGCCGGTCTTCACCATATACTGATCCATGACGTGAGAGTTGCCCTGCGTGTCATAGATCGGCGTGCTGAACGACTTGGTGTAAGTCTCAAGTTTGGTCGGATCAAACTTGACAGCGTTGGTACCCGTATCAACGATCACCGGCGCAGTCGAGTTCAAGTTGATGCTCGAAGTCACCAGGGAACTCGATTTCGGCGCCAGGTTCGAGGTATCAATCTTCAGGTCAGTCAACACGCCGTTGATGATCTTGCCGTTGGCGTCCACACCGTAACCCTGCAGGCGCGAGGTGTAGTCGGTGTTGGTGATGTAACCGGCGTTGTCGACCTTGAACGTACCGGCACGGGTGTAGGACACCGAGCCGTTGTTGCTCATGGTGAAGAAGCCCGAACCGTTGATGCCCATGTCCAGCACGTTACCGGTGTTGTTGATGTCACCCTGGGTGAACTGCTGGGAAACGTTGGCCAGACGCACGCCGTTGCCGATCACTTTGCTGCCGCTACCCAGGCGAGTAGCCGAGTAGACGTCTTCGAATTCTGCACGGGACGATTTGAAACCGGCGGTCGCGACGTTGGCGATGTTGTTGCCGGTCACGTCCAGTTGTTTGTTGGCTGCATAGAGACCGCTAAGGCCGATATTGAAAGACATATTCCACTCCTTTGTGCCGGTTAGTCGGCTCTATATACCAATGGTTTGTACTTTGGACAGGGCAACGGTGCCCTTGCCGGACAGGTTGAGCATCAGCTCGCCGCCGGTCTGGCTGATCGTCACGCTGGTGACGGTGGCCGGCAGGTAGGTCGCCATATCGGTCGAGGTGCCATTGATCGATGCGTTGGCCTTGACGGTATAGGTACCGGTCTTGACCACATTGCCGTCCTTGTCCTTGCCGTCCCAGGTGAAGCTCGCGCTGCCTGCGGCGCGACTGCCCAGATCGATGGTGCGAACCACCGTGCCGCTGCTGTCGGTAATGCTCACGGTGCCGCCGGCGATCGACGACGGCACGGTGACCGAACCGGTCATGCCTTTGCTCGGATCGTCGAGCTGAACCGAGTTGGTCTGCACGATCACGTTGCGACCGACCAGCGACGAAGCTTGCAGCGCTTGCGAAGAGTTGTAGTTGCCAGCAAGGCCACTCACGGTGGAGTTCAGCGTAGTGATGCCTTCCAGGCTACTGAACTGCGCCAACTGGGCAACGAATGCGCTGTTGTCCTGCGGATCGAGCGGGTTCTGGTTTTTCAGCTGGGTGACCAGCAATTGCAGGAACGCGTCCTTGCCCAGGGCCTGGCCGCCGGTGGCGCTGTTGGTCGCCGAGGCGATGCCGCCGGTCGTCGAACTGCTGGCCTTCTTCGACGAGTTGGCCAGGATGTCGTTCATGCTCAAGCTGCTGGTGGTATCGGAAACACTCATGGCAGTCGCCCCTTATTACTGACCGAGGGTCAGTACCTTCTGCATCATGGTTTTGGCGGTGTTCATCATTTCGGCGTTGGTCTGGAACGACCGGCTCGCGGAAATCATGTCAGCCATTTCTTCCACCACGTTGACGTTCGGGTAGTAGACGTAGCCTTTGGCGTCGGCCGCCGGATGGTTCGGCTCGTAGCGCGCTTCGAGGTTGCTCTGGTCTTCGACCACGCCGAGTACCTGCACGCCTTGACCGGCGGCGTCCTGGCTCTGGAACAGCGAGTTGCTGCCGCTGTTCTGGCCGCCCTGGAACATGGTGGCGAATACCGGGTGACGGGCGCGATAGGTCTGGTCGATGCTCGACGAGACGGTTTCGGCGTTGGCGATGTTCGAGGCCACGGTGTTCAGGCGTGTGGTCTGTGCGCTCATGCCGCTGCCGGCAATGTTGAAAACGCTGGACAGGGACATGAATTACTCTCCGCGCAGGGCTGACACCAGCCCTTTGAATTTGCTGTTGAGCAGGGTGAAGCTGGCCTGGAAGCCGACGGCGTTTTCCGCGTAGTTCGACTGTTCCAGTTGGGCGTCCACGGTGTTCTGGTCGATCGAAGGTTGCATCGGCGTGCGATACATCAGCGATTCGTCGCCGTTGCCCAGGCCTTCAGCTTCGATGTGACGGCTGTTGGTCATGTTCAGGGCGATGGTGCCGTTCGCATTTTTCTGGGTCTGTGCTTCAAGCACTTTGGAGAAGTCCAGATCCCGCGCCTTGTAGTTCGGGGTGTCGGCGTTGGCGATGTTGTTGGCCAGCACTTCGGCACGCTGGGCGCGAAAGCCCAATGCCTTTTCGTGAATGCCGAGCGCTTTATCGAAGCTGATGCTCATGTCGGGAACCTTCAGGTGACCGGTTTTTCGTAACTGAGCTTTAGCAAGCGCCGTGCCAAACTATAAAACCCCCATAAACCGCGGCTTTGCGGGGAGTCGGCAACGCGGCAATGCCAGAAAAGCGGCAACCGGTTTCCGCCGGATGCCGCTTTTCTGCCGCTTGCCGTCCTTGCCAGGTCAACGCAGATCCCTTGTGGGAGCGAGCCTGCTCGCGAAGGCGGTGTGTCAGTCGCCAACTGTTTTACTGACACACCGCTTTCGCGAGCAGGCTCGCTCCCACAGGGGGGCGTGGTGTTCGTGGGAAATAATTGGGGCATAAAAAAACGGGAGGCCTTAAGGCTTCCCGTTTTTTGTATTGCCGATGCAATCATTTCGCCTGGTAAATAATCCCCGGGCTGCACTGCACCATCTGGTAATGGTCCGGCAGACCGTTCAGCGCTTCGGAAGCGCCAAGGAACAGATAACCGCCCGGCTTCAACGTGCTGTGAATGCGCAACAGGATGTCTTTCTTCACTTCGGCAGAGAAGTAGATCAACACGTTGCGGCAGAACACGATGTCGAACTTGCCCAACGCGGCATAGCTGTCGAGCAGGTTGAACGAGCGGAACTCCACCCGGTTCTTGATCGGCGCCTTGATCACCCAGCGCCCCGGCCCTTTCGGGTCGAAGTAACGCTGCAGACGTTCCGGCGACAAACCGCGACCGATCGCCAGGCTGTCGTACTCGCCCGTTTTGCAGTTGGTCAGCATGAGACCGGACAAATCCGTGGCAACGATCTGCACGCCCATTTTCAACTGACCGAGGTTGGTGCGCTCGAATTCGTCGATCGACATCGACAGCGAATACGGTTCCTGCCCCGACGAGCACGCCGCCGACCAGATCCGCAGACGCTGGTTGGGGCTGGCCTTGATCGCTTCAGGCAGCACCTTGTTCTTCAAGACTTCAAACGGATAGGTGTCCCGAAACCACAGGGTTTCGTTGGTCGTCATGGCATCGACCACCTGCTCGCGCAAACCGCTGCGCGGCTGGGTCTGGATGCGCTGAACCAGCTCACCCAGGGATTTGATGCCTTGCTGCTCCATCAGTTTGTTGAGACGGCTCGAGACCAGGTACTGCTTGTTTTCACCGAGCAAAATGCCACAGGCTTTTTCCAGGAAGACCCGGAACTGTTCGAAATCCAAATTACCCGTAGACAATGATGCCGCCTCTTAAATCGTGTTGACCGCCAGGAGCAAAGCGCTCCTAGCTGATATCTGCTGCTTTGATCCGGTCGACTACCCGGGATGCCAGGTCATCAGGACGGAATTTGGCCAGAAAGTCATCGGCACCGACTTTCTTGACCATCGCCTGATTGAATACCCCGGACAACGAAGTATGCAGGATGATATGAAGTTTTTGCATGCGCGGGTCAGCGCGAATCTCGGCCGTCAAAGTGTATCCGTCCATCTCCGGCATCTCGATGTCGGAAATCATCATCAGGAACTCTTCTTCCGGCTTCTTGCCCTCGTCGACCAGCTTGCGCAGGTAATCCAGCGCCTGCTTGCCATCGTTCAGCGCGATCACTTCGACGCCAATCGTCTGCAGGCAACGTGTGACCTGTTTGCGCGCTACCGATGAGTCATCGACCGTCAAGACACGCAACGACAGTGCCTTGGTCTGGGTCTCGACATCGACCACGCCCACCGAAATCGCTTCCGGTGTCGGCGCAACTTCCGCCAGCACTTTCTCGACGTCGATGATTTCGACTAACTGATTGTCCACCCGAGTCACAGCGGTCAGGTAATGATCGCGACCCGTGCCCTTGGGCGGTGGATGAATCTCTTCCCAGTTCATGTTGACGATGCGCTCCACCGAGCGGACCAGGAAACCCTGGGTCTTGGTGTTGTACTCCGTGATGATCACGAACGGGTTGTTCTTGTCTTTCAACGCTCCGGAACCGGTGGCCATTGCCAGATCAAGGATCGGAATGGTCGCCCCCCGGATATTTGCCACCCCGCACACGACAGGACTGGACTTGGGCATCAACGTCAGCGACGGGCACTGCAACACTTCCCGCACCTTGAACACGTTGATTCCGTAGAGCTGCTGACCGTCAAGACGGAACAACAACAGCTCCAGGCGATTCTGCCCTACCAGTTGCGTGCGCTGGTTCACCGAATCCATTACACCAGCCATGCCCAGACTCCTACACCAACGCCAAGTGTTGTTGCGACGCACATTCATTGCTAAACGGCACGGCGCTTGCTTTTTAACTCGTATGAACGCTCAAACGACATTTTTTCGACGCCTGACATCACCCCTTCGCAGAGGGCTTTGTGCTGCGGGCGCTATTTGCTGCTTTTTCGCTGGCAGCCCTGCCATTGCTGATGCGGTTACCTTGCCTGACATGCTTATCGGCGTCACTCAGGGCTTTCTTGAGTTCACCGTAGAAGACTATCTGGCTACCAGTCAAACGGAAGGCCGCTACGAAATCGAAGTAAACCAGCTCGACCCCCGCATGCGCATGCCTATGTGCGACAAGGAATTGACAGCGACACTGGAGAGTCCGGCACGTCCGCTGGGACGGGTTACCGTGAAGGTTCGCTGTGAAGGCGCTTCGCCATGGACCGTGTTCGTGCCCGCTCAAGTCCGCCTGTTTCGCGAGATTGTGACCACCACCCGACCGCTGAAACGTGCCGGGATTATCGAGCCACAGGACGTGACCCTGCGTGAGCGCGACGTGAGCACGATCAACCAAGGCTTTCTGACCTCGGTAGACGAAGCGATCGGGCAGAAATTAACCCGACCAACGGTAGCCGATCAGGTCATTACCCTGGTTCATCTGGAACAGGCGGAAGTCATTCGCAAGGGCGATCAAGTGGTCATCACTGCGCGCAGCGGCACGCTCGCCGTGCGCATGCCCGGTGAAGCGCTGGCCAATGGAGGTTTGAAAGAACAGATCCGGGTGAAAAACCTCAATTCGCAACGGGTCATCAAGGCGCAAGTCACCGCGCCGGGCCAAGTGGAAGTCGCGATGTAGAAAACTGGCGTTGGCCCCGGCTGTTCCCTAAACTGTGCCGCAGCAGGACAAGCGTCGGCGCATGCAAGGCTCATTGTAAATGTGCCTAAAGTTTTCCAGGGGATGGCCGAAAACATGGCAAGCGTCCAAATTCCCAGAGGTTTTTATCATGGTCATCGATTTCAGCCGTTTGAACAGCTCCTCGTCACTTACGGGCAGTACACGTACCAGCAACGCCAAGGACACCGCCGAAACCGGCACCTCCGCGCCGCTGAATACCCAGGCCGAACCGGCCAGTACCGCAAAAAGCGGGGAATCGGTACACCTCAGCAATGAGGCTCAACAGTTGCAGAAGGTCACTGACAAGCTGCGCGATCAGCCTGCTGTCGACAAAGCCCGCGTGGCCGAGTTGAAAGCCGCGATTGCCGATGGCAGCTATAAAGTCGACAGCAACCGTGTAGCCAGCAAACTGCTCAACTTCGAAGCCCAGCGCTAGGCCTTTGCCGGCGCGAGGCTTTTGGACGCTTAACCCCCAAGGCCAGCCATGCACGACACTAATTTATTGCAACTGATCAACGACGACTTTGCTCCAGCTCAACAATTGCTGGAGTTACTGCAAACCGAATCTCTCGCGTTGCACGGTCGCGACATGCCACTGCTGGAAGAAATTCTGGCGCATAAACAGGCATTGATCATTCTGCTTGACCAGCATGGCCGCAAACGCAGCGAAATCCTCGCCAGCCTCAACCTGCCGACAGACCGCAGCGGTCTGGAGCAACTGGCTGGCCAGTCGAGCATTGGCGATCAACTGCTCAGCCAGGGCGATGCCCTGACCGATCTGATCGCTCAATGCCAGGCCGCCAACGTCAAGAACGGCCAGTCGATCCAGATCCAGCAGGCCGCCACGGCCAATCAGTTGAAGATCATCACCGGTGGTGAAGCCCCGGCGCTTTATAACGCCAGCGGTACTTTCGCCCAACCCGCCGTACCGCGTCCGCTCAGCCAGGCATGAGCCGTTGATGCGCCAGCTCTATCAACCCGCGAAACATGCTGGCAAAATGCTGGCTAGTCGTCATATTTTGTCTGGAGATTGATAAACCGTGTCCAACGCCCTCAGCGCGGATGATGCTCCGCAGCCCCCTAAGGTGCTCACCACGCCACTGGAAATCTCCAGCAACCTGCGCCAGCTGCAAGAAAGCCACGATCCGCTGATCATCACCTTTCACGAGCGCAGCCAGCGCTTCCAGAGCTACCTGATCAAAGTCGACCGCGACAGCGCGTCGATCGCTCTGGACGAAATGATCCCGCGCGACGGCGAGCGTTTCTTGCAGGCCGGTGAGCCGTTCAAGGTCGAAGGTTTTCATGAAGGCGTGCGCATTGCCTGGGAATGCACCGGCACGCTGAATATCGAAGAGTCCGAAGGTGATCGTTTCTACACCGGCGAGCTACCGACCGAAGTGGTTTACCACCAGCGCCGCAATGCCTTCCGCGCGGCACTGAAACTGACCGATCTGGTCAGCGTTGAATTGGGCGGCGAAAAGCTCAAGGCGCCAATCAACGGCAAACTGCTGGATATCTCCGCAACCGGCTGCAAGCTGCGTTTCGAAGGCGATATCACCGATCGCCTGCAATTGGGCCAGGTCTATGACCGCCTGATCGCCCCGCCACTGTTCGGCAACCAGCCAACCTCCGTCGAACTGCGCTATTTGCACTTCGAAGAAAAACTCAACATTACCTTTGCCGGTCTGCGCTTCCACAACATCAGTGGTCAGGCAGCGCGCAACGTTGAGCGTTTCGTGTATCAGTTGCAACGTGAAGCACGCCGTTTCGATAAAGACGACATGTGATTCGTCCGGCCAATAAAAAGGGCAGCCCTTGAGGGGACTGCCCTTTTTTATGCGCGGTGGTTTTTGTTCAATTCAGGGTCTGCCGCCACTGAGATCGGGCGCGGGCTTGTCGGTGTCGGTATCCGGCTCGACCGCTGCCGCAGGCGCTGGCTGACTATCAGGTTCAGGCTCGGGATTTGCCGGGGCCTGCCCAGGATCCTGGACCATCTGCTCCTGCACCACCTGCTCGTCTACTCGAGGGTCAAGCGCTGCCACCAGTGGCGAACTGGACATGCTGTCAGGCATGGCCACGTGATGCAGCGGCGCATCGTCGACCTGATGCAGATTGGTCACGGCTTTCGGCCGGATCCGCCACACCAGCACCAGCGCGAAGAAGCTGAAGAACGCATAGAGGCTCTGACTGCCGAACAGCTTCATCAACACACCTGCCAGCAACGGCCCGATGCTCGCGCCGACACCATAAGTCACCAGCAGCATAGCGGTCAGCGACACCCGGCGATCACCCTCGACATGGTCATTGGAGAACGCCACGGCCAGTGGATACAGGCAGAACTGCACCAGTGAGCAAAGAAAACCAACCCCGAACAACACCTCCAGCGGGACCTGCGGCAGCACCGCCAACGGCAATGCAGCCACCGCCAGGAAGCCGGCAAAGCAGCGAATCAGCAGCGCCCGGTCGTAGCGATCAGACAGCCAGCCCAACGGCCACTGCACCAGCAACCCGGCAAAAATGCAGCTACCCATGAACAGACCGACCTGCTCGGTCGACAGCCCTTGTTGCGAGGCATACAGCGGTGCCAGACCGTAGAACGAACCGATGATCAGACCGGCACCCAGCACCGTACTCAACGACTGCGGCACCCGCTTGATAAAGAAGCGCGGTTCCATCGGCGCCGGATGCAGTGGCGCCGGGTGAATCCGTCGAGTCAACGTCACAGGCACCAGACACAGCGCGAAGCACAGCGCGACCAGCATAAGCAGTTCAAGACCCAAGCCCGGGTGCATGACCAGAATCAGTTGACCGAGCACCAGGCCCAGGTACGAAGCGATCATGTAACCGCTGAACACCAGACCGCGCTGATTGGCGTCCGCCTGCTCATTGAGCCAGCTCTCGATCACCATGTACTGACACATCATGCCCAGACCGACGATGGTCCGCAGCACCAGCCACGCTGGCAGCCAATCAACCAGCCCATGGCCCAACACCGCCGCCCCGACGATCCCGGCACAGGCAGAATAAGCACGGATATGTCCGACTCGGGCAATCAGTCGGTGACCGATCTTGCCGCCCAGCACCAGACCGAAATAGTTGGCGGCCATCAGCGCACCGACCCACAGACCATCGACATGGTCAGCGGCCAGGCGCAACGCCAGATAGGTGGATAACAGGCCCGAGCCGATCAACATCATCAGCGAGGCGAAATACAGCGCTCGAAAGGATTTCCAGATTTGGCGCATCGGCGTTCCGAGCGGCTCCTTGCAGTAAATACCGGGCTATCAAACGATAGCCCGATGGCGACAGTTCGTCAGGCCTGGGCTGCTAGAACACGCCGTTCCCAGGGAGTGATTTCATCAAAGAAGCTGGTCAACTCCATGGTCTTCGAAGCGATGTAGCCTTCGATGAACTCCTGTCCGAACAGTTCCCTCGCCAATTGGCTACGTTTCAGACGTTCAAGCGCGGCGTGCAAGGTACACGGCAGCGCAAGATTTTCAGGCACCGCGAACTCACCCTGAATGGCTTCGCTCGGTTCCAGCTCATGCTCGATACCATGCAAACCGGCAGCCAGACTGGCGGCGATCGCCAGATACGGATTGGCATCGGCACCCGGCAAACGATTTTCCACCCGACGAGCAACCGGCGAACTGGCCGGAATCCGCAGCCCGGCGGCGCGATTGTCGTGGGACCAGCACGCGTTGTTCGGTGACGCGTACGGATGGCACAGACGCTGATAGGAATTCACATTCGGTGCGAACAGTGCAGTGAAATCGGCCATGCCCGCTTGCTGGCCACCGATGAAGTGGCGGAACATCGCCGTCGGCTGGCCGCTTTCGTCGCTGAACACATTCTTGCCACTGTTGATGTCGACGATGCTCTGGTGAATGTGCATCGAACTGCCCGGAGTGTGCGCCAGTGGTTTGGCCATGCACACGACGGTCAGGCCATGCTTGAGCGCGACTTCCTTGAGCAGGTGTTTGAAGAGGAATGTCTGGTCGGCGAGCAACAGCGGATCGCCGTGCAGCAGATTGATCTCGAACTGGCTGACACCCATTTCGTGCATGAACGTATCGCGCGGCAAACCGAGGGCCGCCATGCATTTATAGACTTCGTTGAAGAACGGCCGCAGACCGTTATTGGAGCTGATGCTGAACGCGGATTGGCCATCCTCGCGGCGACCGTCGAGACCGACTGGCGGGCGGAACGGTTGGGTCGGATCGGTGTTGGGGGCAAAGACAAAGAATTCCAGCTCGGTCGCCACCACCGGTGCGAGACCGCGCGCGGCGTAACGGGCAATGACTTTCTTGAGTTGACCCCGTGTCGACAGATTGGAGCTTTCGCCGGTCAGTTCATCGGCGTCGCAAATGGCCAGGGCGCGCGGGTCGTCACTCCACGGCAAGCGATGGATCTGGGTCGGTTCGGCGACCAGTGCCAGGTCTCCGTCATCGCTGCCGTAAAACCGCGCGGCCGGGTAACCGCCCATGATGCATTGCAACAGCACGCCCCGCGCCAGTTGCAAACGCCGCCCTTCGAGGAAACCCTCGGCGGTCATCACTTTGCCTCGCGGTACGCCGTTCAAATCCGGCGTGACACATTCAATCTCATCAATGCCGGTCAATCGCTGCGCGAGTGAACGCTGGCCATCGGTTGTCATGACGCAATCCTTGTTATTGTGCGAGCCGCGAACGGCGACCCGTACAAAATAGGCTTCGGCTGTTCGGAATATCAAGCAGCGTCAATCAAAAACCTCTGTCACGGCAGATAAAGGCTGAACACCCCGCCGCCAAGCGGTCCGCCATTGCGGATTTCGGTACGCCCTTCGACACCGTTGCGCTGATGCAGCGCCGCGATGCGATTGGCGAAATACAAACCCAGTCCGGTGCTGCCGCTGCTGTGATTGATGCCTTGCACATAATCGGCCTGACGCTCGAGCATCTCGGCCGGGTAGCCGTCGCCGTCATCGTTGATGGTCAGGACCAGTTGTCCAGCCTCGTCGCTGACGGTGATCAGCAACGACTCGCGGGCATAGCGAATGGCGTTGTTGA
Source organism: Pseudomonas sp. AIG (assembly GCF_977020205.1). NCBI lineage: Bacteria > Pseudomonadati > Pseudomonadota > Gammaproteobacteria > Pseudomonadales > Pseudomonadaceae > Pseudomonas > Pseudomonas sp. AIG. The sequence continues at coordinate 12,404 of NZ_CDROCK010000084.1, forward strand.
TACAGTTGCCGAGCACCGAAGCAATTAGCTCTCGATCAAAGAAACCCAGCGGGCTCAGCGGATCAACCTCATAAGTGGCGACGATTCCCCGACTGGCAAATACTTCCTGATGCGCCGCCAGTTGCGCCTCGATAAAGTCATCGAGTTCGTGATACGCCGGTTGCAGCGGCATCTGGTTTACGCCGAGCTTGTACAGCCCGAGCAACTGCACCAGCATGCCGTTGAGGTGGGCGAACTCGAAGTCGATGACGCCCTGCTCAGTGCCTTCGCGCAGTTCTTGCGGCAAGCGCGCCAGCCATTGGCTGTGGGCCTGCATCAGCATGGCCAGCGAGTTCTTCATGTCGTGGACGGTGGAGGCGATCACCGTGGAAAAATCCAGCGCCTGCTTATCGTTGCTCATTCGCCAAACGCCTTGCTTTTCAGCTTCTGATAACGCGCAAAACGCGCGTCGGTGTCGGGCATCAGGCCAACCATTTTCAGGCAGGCCCGACATTCTTCCAGCTCCGCCGACGGCACACTGGTGTCGGTGCCATGCAGCAGCGACTGGGCCATGTTCAGCGCGATACTGATGTTTTTCGGTTGCATCTTCAGCGCCTTGCGGAACACCTCGCGGGCCTCCACCAGGTTACCGGTTTTGTACACCCGCACGCCCTGACGGTTGAGGTCGGCAGCGGCGTTGCTAGAGCTGAGAATGGTCGGGTCATCGGTCAGCTTGGCGATGTCTTTCATTACCGCCGGATCATCACCGTAGATCTCTGCACAACTCTTGAGCATCAAGGTGCCCGCCTCGGCCTGACCGAGCATCTGCAATTGCTTGGCAACCAGCAGCGCCGCTTCCGGACTCATGAATTGCTCCATGCCGTCCAGGCGCATCAACGCTTGTTCGGTGAGCTTGTCGGCGGTTTCGGCATCGTTGAGCAGCAGGCTGGTTGCCTTCATCAGTCGCGCGCGAATCTGCAGGCCGGGGTCGCTCGGATTCTCTTTGGCCACCGCACTGAGCGTGGTGTTGATCTCCAGCCGCGTGCGCGTGTCGAGACCGCGCTCACTGCCCTTGCTGATCAGCGCATGGGCCAGCCCGAGATTGCTTTCCGGATCCTTGAACCGCGACTGCGCACCTTGCGCCACCGCTTGACGATAGGCGCGCGAGGCGGTGTCGAAATCTTCATTGGCCATCGCCAGTTTGCCGAGCAAGGCTTGGCGACGCACCGCCAGCGGCGACAAGCGAATAGCCTCTTCCAGCACCCGCTGCGCGCCTTTGGTGTCACCCTCGGCAACCAGCACGTCGGCCATGCCGTCATACAGCGACGGCATCATCGGAAATACCTTCAGAGCCTTTTCATAGACGCCTTTGGCTTGCGCCACTTGGCCACGCTTGAACAGCAACTTGCCCAACCCGGCAAACGCCCACGGTAATGGTCGGTCAGCGATGATGCTGTCGTACAGGCGTTCGAGTGCTTCGTTCTGGTTCATGTCGCGCAGTGCATCGGCGCGATAACGCAGGCACAGCGGCGAATAACGAATGTCCTGTTTGCACAGGGCGATGCAGGCGTTGAGCACCTCGACCGGTTTGCCACGGTCGAGGGCTTGCAGAATCGGTTTGAGCAACGTCTTGCGCTGCTCCAGACGCTCCAGGCGCTGGGCCAGACCGGAGCGGTTGAACGGTTTGGTCAGGTACGCGTCCGGCTCATGCTCCAGAGCACTGAGCACCATTGCCTGACTGGTCTCGGCAGTGACCATGACGAATACCGCTTCATGACTGATGAGCTTTTCCAGCATCAGGTCTTCGAGTACCTGCTGGCCGTTCTTCTTGCCATCACCCAGGTGGAAATCCTGCAGGATGAAATCGTAGGATTTCTGCGCGCACATCTTCAGCGCCTGCTCACCGGTGTCGGCCGTGTCGACGTCCTTGACCCCGAGTTCACGCAGCATCGAACGCACGGAACTGCGGAAATCAGAGAAATCATCGACGATCAGAAAACTTTTTTGGTGATACGACAGCATCGAAGATTTCCAGGCAATTGAAGTGAGGGCAATTTCAGGCGCGCAGATGATAGCTGGCGGCCAAATGCTATCAAGCGATTTCGCGCGACTTTTAAGTCACCGAATGGGTTATCGGCCAGAAGTGCTGTTCCCTGAAGCCAGCGCTTCAAGATTCCTCGCCCAGCGATTAACCTGCGCGCCGGTTCAACTTTCCACTACAAGGTTTACATCGTGTACATCAAAGGACGCTGCATCACGTCTGTCTGCGCGCTGCTGTTTATACAGCCGGCAATGGCGGCTGGAATGGATTGCACAAAAGCGGCGAATGCCGTTGAAAACACAGTTTGCGCGAACAAATCGCTGTATGAACTGGATGCGCAAATGGGCGCGTTTTATCGGCAGTTATTCAAAGCCTCTGTTCCCGCGCGAGCTGAACTCAAGCGCACTCAACGGCTGTGGTTAAAAGCCCGCAATGAATGCGCCGAAGACGTTTCGTGCCTGAATCAGCAGTATCGCGAGCGCCTGCAAGCGTTGCACGCTCAGTGGCAGGCGGCGGTTGCCTATCAACCGGATGACCTCGATAAACAGGCGCTGGACGATCTGCAAAAGCGCATTCAAGCCGCCAGTAAAGATGATCCAGAATTTGGGCTGGATCGGGTACTTGCCGCGTTGGCCGTGAAAACCCCTGCTGGCGGTTTTCACGGTGAGGCCAGTGCAGAGGACTCTTTGATAACGCATTTTCCGACAGCGCAGCCCGAAGGCGTTGGTGCCGATGAATGGCAAGCGCTGACCGCCTCCCGGATCAATGACGCCGCCGAAACCGGCCTGACCTCTTACACCTTGCAGGATCTGGATGGCGACGGGCAGCGCGACCTGATCGTAAATACCTACGCCGGGGGCACCGGTATGTTCACTTATGTGGAAACCTGGCGGCGCGACGGCGAACGGTTCGTCAAACGTTCTGTTGAGCCCGAGAGTTCGCTGTTCTACACCAACGATCGCGGCGCCAATCAGTCGGTGGACTGGATAAGCCTGCGCGGCAAAACTTACGCGGCTTATCGAAACAGCGAATACGGCGTCGATCGGGTCTACTTGCTCAACCCGCTGAAAATCAACGTCCAGGTGCCGACGGCGACGATTCGTTATCGCTATGACCTCAACGTGCCCGCTCTTCAACACAAAGATGACGGCAACAGCACGTTTGAACTCGAACCCGATCAGCACCGAGCGCTCAACCTGGCAGTGGCGAAAGTAAATGAAACCGCCGCTATCCCTTCAAAAGAACCGCTCTGCCCTATTCCGGCGACCGGCGCCGGTGGAAACGATTACTACAGCTTTGGCCCGGCGCATTACAGCATTGAAAAAGTCGCTGACTTGCCGGTCTTCATTGGCAATGATTGTTACATCGGTGCGTTGATCGACTGGTTCGGCAGTTACAGCGAAAAGAATGGCTTGTTCGCGCAACTGGCATTGCGTAAACCGGACAGCGATGACGGCAGCCGTACATACGAAGTCTACGGTCGCCGACACATAACCGAAGTCAGCACTTCAATAGGTAAAGTTGAGCTGAACGAAGGTTAGCTGCGCATCCTGTCTGATGTTGAAAATCAATAGTGCAGTCGCGGCTCTCCGTGGCAATTCATCGGCTAACGGTAATGCAAAAAGCCCCGTCGCGATTTCCATTGCGACGGGGCTTTGAATTTGAACTTGATAGTTTTTCCAAGGTTTATCCCGGAAAAACTTTTCTGCGGACAAAACAAAACCCCAACTGCTTTCGCAATTGGGGTTTC
>NZ_CDROCK010000085.1:0-15304 GCF_977020205.1 Pseudomonas sp. AIG
GCCTCGCCCTCGCTGTCGTTGGCTTCTATAAGAATGCCACCGTGGCGCACAGACGCCTCGGCTTGGGCGAGTCCATACAATTACATGGGAATGCGGTCTCTTGTAGGAGCTGCCGCAGGCTGCGATTTTTTAGCTTTTCTCGTAACTGTCGATCACTTCCTGCGCCGCCCGAAACGCATCAATCGCCGCCGGCACGCCGGCATACACCGCGCAATGCAGCAACGCTTCGCGAATCTCGTCCACCGTGCAGCCATTGTTCAGCGCACCGCGCACATGGCCCTTCAATTCTTGCGGGCACTTCAGTGCCGTCAACGCGGCGAGGGTGATCAGGCTGCGGGTTTTCAGCGGCAGACCTTCACGATTCCACACGCCGCCCCAGGCATGTTCATTGACGAAGTCCTGCAACGGTTGAGTGAACTCGGTGGCGTTGCCCAGCGCGCGATCAACAAACGCATCGCCCATTACCTGGCGGCGGACTTCAACCCCGGACTTCTTCGATTCGGTCATGGCACATCCCTCTTGTGGTGTTGGCGGCGCCAGGCGCGTACGGACGTGAACAGCAAAAACGTCAACAGCGTCGGCAAGACATAAAACAGCATCAGCCGCTCAAGCTTGCCGGCCAGTGGCATGCCGGTGGTGAACGACACCACGTGCAGTCCGTACGCCAGATACAAACCGAGCAACAGCAGACCTTCGGCGCGGGTCACGCGGTAGCCGGAATAGAACACCGGCAGGCACAGTGCGGCGACGCCGAGCATCACCGGCAGATCGAAATCCAGTGCGTTCGGCGACACCGACAGCGGCGTCGGTGCGATCAAAGCCGTGAGGCCCAGCACCCCGAGCAGGTTGAACAGGTTGGCGCCGATGACGTTGCCGACAGCGATGTCACGTTGTCCGCGCAATGCGGCGATCAGCGAGGTCGCCAGTTCCGGCAGCGACGTGCCGACTGCGACTACGGTAAGGCCGATTACCCGCTCGGAGAATCCAAGATCAGTGGCCACCACGACAGCGGCGCCCAGCAGCAGATGTCCGGCAAACACCAACATTGCCAGACCGATAACGATCATCAGCAGGCTGCTGAACCACGAGGCCTGTGCCGTTTCGGGCTGTTCCGAATGCGGTCGCGCCGAGTGCCGCGATTGGCGTAACAACAAGCCGAGATACAACGCCAGTGCCGCCAGCAACAGGACGCCGTCGAAGCGCCCGATCTCTTCATTCCACGCCAATACGAACACCAGCAGACTGGCGCCGATCATCAGCGGAATATCGAGGCGCACCAATTGCCGCGAGACGCGCAGTGGAATGATCAGGGCTGACAAGCCGAGGGTGACGAGGATATTGAAGATGCTGCTGCCGACCACGCTACCGACCGCGATGTCGGGATTGTGTGCCAGCGCAGCTTGCAGGCTGACGGCCATTTGCGGTGCGCTGCTGCCAAGGGCGACGATGGTCAGACCGATAATCAATGGCCGCACATGCAGGCGCGCCGCCAGACGCACCGCCGCGCGCACCATCAACTCTGCGCCGAAGATCAGCAGGCACAGGCCGGCGAGCAGTTCGATCACGCTGATCAGGGGTAAGTCGGCTAATCCGAAAATGGTCAGCGCTCCATCAGTCGTCGAGGGCCTGCACGCGAACCCGTGCGGTGCCGCTGCGCAGCATGCCGAGTTGTTCGGCGGCCTCGCGGGACACGTCGATCAGGCGTCCACGGGTATGCGGGCCACGGTCATTGATGCGGACCACGACGGATTCATCGTTTTTCAGGTTGGTGACCTTCACCCGTGTGCCAAAGGGTAGCTGGCGGTGGGCGGCGGTCAGGGAATTCTGGTTGAACGCTTCGCCGCTGGCGGTGCGTTTACCGTGGTGCTTGGCACCGTAATAGGAAGCGACGCCGGTCTGGTCGTAACCGTGCGGGTCGATGGTGTCGGTGCTGGCGCAACCGGCCAGTAAAGAAAGCAGGGCGCAGGCGCCGAGCAGACGTTTCATTCAGATACTCCAAAGTGATCGTTCCCACGCTCCAGCGTGGGAATGCATCCCGTGACGCTCTGCGTCACACCGCAATGGACGCGGAGCGTCCGGGGCGGCATTCCCACGCAGAGCGTGGGAACGATCCCCGAGCGCGGGGCCGGAATCAGCCTTCGAGCTTGCTTTTCAGCAGTTCGTTCACTTGCTGCGGGTTGGCTTTGCCTTTCGACGCTTTCATCGCCTGACCCACAAAGAAGCCGAACATCTTGCCGCGTTTGGCCTCATCAGCCGCACGGTACTGTTCAACTTGCTCGGCGTTGGCCGCAAGCATTTCGTCCAGTACCGCCGAGATCGCGCCGCTGTCGGTCACTTGCTTCAGGCCGCGTTTTTCGATGATCTCGTCTGCGCTGCCTTCACCGTTGGCCATCGCTTCAAACACAACCTTGGCGATCTTGCCGGAGATGGTGTTGTCCTTGATGCGCAGCAACATGCCGCCCAGCAGTTCAGCGGAAACCGGCGACTCATCGATGTCCAGGCCTTGCTTGTTGAGCAGGCTGCCCAACTCGACCATTACCCAGTTCGCCGCCAGTTTGGCGTCGCCGCCGATGCTCGCGACTTTCTCGAAGTAATCGGCTTGCTCGCGGCTGGTGGCCAGCACGCTGGCGTCGTAGACCGACAGACCGAATTGCTCCTGGAAGCGCTCGCGTTTCTGCGGAGGCAGTTCCGGCAGGGTGGCGCGCACCTCGCCGAGGAACGACTCTTCGATGACTACCGGCAGCAGATCCGGATCGGGGAAGTAACGGTAGTCGTTGGCTTCCTCTTTCGAACGCATCGGACGCGTCTCGTCCTTGTTCGGATCGTACAGACGGGTCTGCTGGATCACTTTGCCGCCGTCTTCGATCAGCTCGATCTGACGCTGGATTTCGGAGTTGATCGCCTTCTCGATGAAGCGGAACGAGTTGACGTTCTTGATCTCGCAGCGCGTGCCGAATTCAGCCTGGCCTTTCGGACGGATCGACACGTTGCAGTCGCAACGCAACGAGCCTTCGGCCATGTTGCCGTCGCAGATGCCCAGATAACGTACCAACGCGTGGATCGCCTTGACGTAAGCCACGGCTTCCTTGGCGCTGCGCATGTCCGGCTCGGAGACGATTTCCAGCAGCGGCGTGCCGGCACGGTTCAGGTCGATGCCGGTGGCACCGTTGAATTCTTCGTGCAGGCTCTTGCCGGCGTCTTCTTCCAGGTGCGCGCGGGTGATGCCGACACGTTTGACCGTGCCGTCTTCCAGGGCGATGTCCAGGTGGCCTTTGCCGACGATCGGCAATTCCATCTGGCTGATCTGGTAGCCCTTCGGCAGGTCCGGGTAGAAGTAGTTCTTACGCGCGAACACGTTGTGCTGACCGATCTCGGCGTCAATCGCCAGACCGAACATCACCGCCATACGCACGGCTTCCTGGTTCAGCACCGGCAATACGCCCGGCATGCCCAGGTCGATCAGGCTGGCCTGGGTGTTCGGCTCGGAACCGAACGTGGTGGAACTACCGGAAAAGATTTTCGACCGGGTAGTGAGCTGAGTGTGAATCTCCAGCCCGATCACGACTTCCCATTGCATGTGTGTCTCCTCAGAAGCCGGTTGGGGTGCGGGTGTGCCAGTCAGTGTTGAGCTGATACTGGTGGGCAACGTTCAACAGGCGACCTTCCTGGAAGTACGGCGCGAGCAACTGCACGCCCACCGGCAGACCGTCGACAAAACCGGCCGGCATCGACAGGCCCGGCAGGCCCGCGAGGTTGGCGGTGATGGTGTAGACGTCTTCCAGATAGGCAGCGACTGGGTCGCTGTTTTTGGCGCCGAGCTTCCAGGCCGGGTTTGGCGTGGTTGGACCGAGGATGATGTCGACTTCATTAAAGGCCGCCATGAAGTCGTTCTTCACCAGGCGACGGATCTTCTGCGCTTTCAGGTAGTAGGCGTCGTAGTAACCGGCGGACAGCGCGTAAGCACCGACCATGATCCGACGCTGGACTTCCGGGCCGAAGCCTTCGCCACGCGAGCGCTTGTACAGGTCGATCAGGTCTTTCGGTTGCTCGCAACGGTGGCCGAAACGCACGCCGTCGAAACGCGACAGGTTGGAAGACGCTTCTGCCGGGGCGATCACGTAGTACGCAGGAATCGCGTGCTGCATGTTCGGCAGGCTGATTTCCTTGATCACGGCACCGAGCTTCTGCAGCTCTTTAATGCTGTTCTGGATCAGCTCGGCGATGCGCGGGTCGAGACCGGCGCTGAAGTATTCCTTCGGCACACCGATGCGCAGGCCTTGCAGCGAATCGCCGAGGCTGGCGGAGTAATCCGGAACCGGCTCATCGATGCTGGTCGAGTCGTTCTGATCGAAGCCGGCCATACCTTGCAACAAAATTGCGCAGTCTTCGGCCGTGCGCGCCAGAGGGCCGCCCTGATCGAGGCTGGAAGCGTAAGCGATCATGCCCCAGCGCGAAACGCGACCGTAGGTCGGCTTCAGGCCAGTGAGGTTGGTGAACGCTGCCGGCTGACGAATCGAACCACCGGTGTCAGTGGCCGTGGCCGCAGGCAACAGACGAGCGGCAACCGCCGCCGCCGAACCGCCGGACGAACCGCCCGGTACGTGTTCCAGGTTCCACGGGTTTTTCACCGCGCCGTACCAGCTCGACTCGTTGGCCGAACCCATGGCGAATTCGTCCATGTTGGTCTTGCCCAGAGTCACGGCGCCGGCAGCGGCCAGTTTCGCGACCACGGTGGCGTCGTACGGGGCTTTGAAGTTGTCGAGCATCTTCGAGCCGCAGCTGGTGCGAATGCCCTGGGTGCAGAACAGGTCTTTGTGAGCGATCGGCGCGCCGAGCAGGGCGCCGCTCTCACCGTTGGCGCGGCGGGCATCGGCGGCTTTCGCCTGCTCGAGGGCCAGCGCTTCGGTGAGGCTGATAAAACTGTTGAGCTGCGGATCGAGCTGGGTGATTCGCGCCAGCAGGACTTTGGTCAGCTCTTCGGAGGAAAACTTTTTATCGGCGAGACCGCGGGCGATCTCGGCCAGAGTCATTTGATGCATTGCAGGCTCTTTCCCTTTAGTCGATGACTTTCGGAACCAGATACAGGCCGTTTTCGACCGCTGGTGCGATGGACTGGTAGGCCTCGCGGTGATTGCTCTCGGTCACGACGTCGGCGCGCAGGCGCTGACTGGCTTCCAGCGGGTGGGCCAGAGGCTCGATTCCGTCGGTATTAACAGCCTGCATTTCGTCGACCAGACCGAGAATGCTGTTGAGAGCGGAAGTAATGTGTGGAAGATCGGCATCATTGAGGCCAAGGCAGGCCAGATGCGCGATTTTTTCCACGTCGGAGCGTTCTAGCGCCATCGGGATTCTCCTGTGGAAAACAGAACGGACGGCGTCCGTGTGTTAGATTGTCGGAACACTACCGCACTTCTACGGTCATAAGGCCGCGATTGTGGGGCTTGGTGCACAGAAAAGCGGCCAATTTAACATATTGGCGCCTTGCCCAAAATCCCTGTCGTTGTTAGAGTTTGCCGCACTTTTTTACCCACGCGTTGCCTAGGGTCCCTTTCCCATGTTCAAGAAACTGCGTGGCATGTTTTCCAGCGATCTTTCCATTGACCTGGGCACTGCCAACACCCTTATTTACGTGCGCGAGCGCGGTATCGTCCTGAATGAGCCATCGGTTGTGGCCATTCGGACACACGGTAACCAGAAAAGTGTCGTTGCTGTCGGCACCGAGGCCAAGCGCATGCTCGGCCGTACGCCGGGCAACATTGCTGCCATTCGTCCGATGAAGGACGGCGTGATCGCCGACTTCAGCGTCTGCGAAAAGATGCTGCAATACTTTATTAACAAGGTTCACGAAAACAGCTTTCTGCAGCCTAGCCCTCGTGTGCTGATCTGCGTTCCATGCAAATCCACCCAGGTTGAGCGTCGTGCCATCCGTGAATCGGCCCTTGGCGCCGGTGCCCGTGAAGTGTTCCTGATCGAAGAGCCAATGGCTGCGGCGATCGGTGCCGGCCTGCCGGTTGAAGAAGCACGCGGCTCGATGGTCGTGGATATCGGTGGTGGTACTACCGAAATCGCGCTGATCTCCCTGAACGGTGTGGTCTATGCCGAATCCGTCCGCGTTGGCGGCGACCGCTTCGACGAAGCGATCATCACCTACGTGCGTCGTAACTACGGCAGCCTGATCGGTGAATCCACCGCTGAGCGCATCAAGCAGGAAATCGGCACGGCCTACCCGGGCGGCGAAGTTCGCGAAGTCGACGTTCGCGGTCGCAACCTGGCCGAAGGCGTTCCACGCGCATTCACCCTGAACTCCAACGAAGTACTGGAAGCTCTGCAAGAGTCTCTGGCGACCATCGTTCAGGCCGTGAAAAGCGCCCTGGAGCAATCGCCGCCGGAACTGGCTTCCGACATCGCCGAGCGTGGCCTGGTACTGACCGGTGGTGGCGCGCTGTTGCGTGACCTCGACAAGTTGCTGGCCCAGGAAACCGGTCTGCCAGTCATCGTTGCCGAAGATCCGCTGACCTGTGTTGCTCGCGGCGGTGGCCGTGCATTGGAAATGATGGATAAGCACACCATGGACCTGCTCTCCAGCGAATAAGTCGCCGGGTGCAATACGTGGGTGAGCGCGCAGGCAGCACTTTGCAGTGCTGCCTGTTGGCGTTTATCTTCTGTCAGTCTTCATCCAGGCCGGTTTGATGCCGTATGAATAAACAGAACATTTGCCTGGGAGGAGCGGCTTATTAAACCGCTTTTCGCCAAAGGCCCTTCGTTGGGTGTGCGCCTGTTGGTGCTGGCCGTGCTGTCGGTCGCGCTGATGGTGGTCGATGCCCGCTTCGACCTGCTCAAGCCTGCGCGCAAACAAGCGTCGCTGGTGTTGATGGACGCCTACTGGATCACTGACCTGCCCGGACGGCTGTGGGAAGGGATTGCCAGTCAGTTCGGCAGTCGCACCGAACTGGTCGCCGAAAACGAAAAACTCAAGACCGAAAACCTGCTGTATCAGGGCCGCATGCAAAAGCTTGCTGCACTGACCGAGCAGAACGTCCGGCTGCGCGAGTTGCTCAATTCCTCTGCGCTGGTCAATGAAAAGGTCGAAGTGGCCGAGTTGATCGGCATGGACCCCAACCCCTTCACTCATCGCATCATCATCAATAAAGGTGAACGCGACGGCGTGGTACTGGGGCAGCCGGTGCTCGATGCGCGCGGTCTGATGGGGCAAGTGGTCGAGTTGATGCCGTACACCTCCCGTGTACTGCTGCTGACCGACACCACTCACAGCATTCCCGTGCAGGTGAACCGTAACGGTTTGCGCGCGATTGCCAGCGGCACCGGTAATCCGGAGCGCCTGGAATTGCGTCACGTCGCCGACACGGCCGATATCAAAGAAGGCGATCTGTTGGTCAGCTCCGGGCTTGGCCAGCGCTTCCCGGCCGGTTACCCGGTCGCCACGGTGAAGGAAGTGATCCACGATTCCGGCCAGCCGTTCGCGATCGTCCGCGCCGTGCCAACTGCCGCACTCAACCGTAGCCGCTATCTGCTGCTGGTATTCAGCGACAACCGTACCGCCGAAGAGCGCGCCAATGATGCCGCGCAGGCGCAGGAAAACCTTGATGCCTTTGGCGGCGGCCCGATTGTGCCGGCCACTGTGCCGAAAACCGTCACCCCGCCTGCTGCTGCAGCGGCTGCTACGACACCCGCAACGCCTGCCGCACCAGCCGCTGCCGCCAGCACCACACCGGTCAAACCCGCGGCAAGCAAACCGCCAGCAGCGGCCAAACCACCGGCAGCGGCGCCGACGCCGAGCAAACCTCCAGCTGCCCAGCCGGCTGCGCGACCTGCGGCAAAACCGCCCGTCAGTGCACCGGCGACAACTGGGAGACAAGAATAATGGTCGGGGCTACCGCATCGCGAAACGGCTGGATTGTCTGGCTGACGTTTCTCATCGGCATGTTGCTTAGTGTCTCGCCGTTGCCGCAATTCATGGAAATCCTGCGTCCGCTGTGGCTGGCGCTGCTTCTGACATTCTGGGCGCTGTACATGCCGCACACGGTTGGCATGGTCACGGCGTTTTGCCTCGGGCTGGCAGAAGATGTGCTCTACGGCACGCTGCTTGGGCAGAACGCGTTGATCCTGACACTGATCACCTTCCTCGTGCTGTCGTTGCAACAACGCCTGCGAATGTTCCCGATGTGGCAGCAATGTCTGGTGATTCTGGTGATTTTCGGTCTCGCGCAGCTGGTGCAATTGTGGCTCAGCGCCTTGACCGGCAACCGTCAGCCAACCCTGGCGCTGGTGCTGCCAGCACTGGTCAGTGCCTTGCTCTGGCCTTGGGTCAGCTTTGCCCTACGCGGATTGCGCCGACGCTACAAAATCAATTGAGCCGGTGAAGCAGGGCACTGAACAGGGAGATGTTTTGATGAAGCCGCTTTACCTCGCCTCCGGATCGCCGCGTCGCCGTGAATTGCTCACGCAGATCGGCGTTGCGTTTTCCGCGATCAGTGCGGATATCGATGAAACCCCATTACCTGAAGAATCGCCACCGGCCTATGTCGAGCGTCTGGCGCGCGGCAAGGCCGAGGCCGGGCGCCGCGCCGTCGTGTTCGCTCAGCCCTTCTGCGTGCTGGGTGCCGACACCGCCGTGGTGCTGGACGGCAAAATTCTTGGCAAACCGGTGGACGAAGCCGACGCATGCGCCATGCTGATGATGTTGTCCGGCAAGGAGCATGAAGTGCTGACCGCCATCGCCGTGCTCGAAGGCGAGCGCTGCGAGTCGCGGGTGGTGCGCAGTCTGGTGCGGTTTCGCCCGATCAGCGGTGAAGAAGCTGGCGCTTATTGGGCCAGTGGCGAGCCACGGGACAAGGCCGGCGGTTATGGCATTCAAGGGCTCGGCGCGGTGTTTGTCGCCGGCCTCAATGGCAGTTACTCGGCAGTCGTCGGCTTGCCTGTTTGCGAAACCGCAGAACTGTTGGGCCATTTCGGCATACCCTGTTGGCAAAACCTGAACGCGCAATAAGCGTCGTACGAATCCAGATGCGGCCATTATCGTGAACACGCCTGAACGAGATCCTGCCATGAGTGAAGAGATTCTGATCAACATCACGCCGATGGAGTCGCGCGTGGCGGTGGTCGAAAACGGTGTGCTGCAAGAAGTCCACGTTGAGCGCACGCAAAAACGCGGGATCGTCGGCAACATCTATAAAGGCAAGATTGTTCGGGTACTGCCGGGCATGCAGGCGGCGTTCGTCGACATCGGCCTGGATCGCGCGGCGTTCATTCACGCCGCCGAAATCTCCCTGCGCGAAGGCCCAGCGGTGGAAAGCATCAGTGCGCTGGTGCACGAAGGCCAAAGCCTGGTGGTGCAAGTCACCAAGGATCCGATCGGTTCCAAAGGCGCGCGCCTGACCACGCAACTGTCGATTCCGTCGCGCTACCTGGTGTACATGCCACGCACCGCCCACGTCGGCATTTCCCTGAAAATCGAAGACGAAGCCGAGCGCGAACGCCTCAAGCAGGTGGTCAGCGATTGTGTGGCCAAGGAAGGGATCAAGGAGGCGGGCGGTTTCATTTTGCGTACCGCCGCCGAAGGCGCTGGCGCCGATGAAATCCTCATGGACATCCGCTACCTGCGCCGCCTGTGGGATCAGATCAACGAGCAGATCAAAACCATCGGCGCGCCGAGCGTGATTTACGAAGACCTCGGTCTGGCGTTGCGTACGCTACGTGATCTGGTCAATCCGAAGATCGAGAAGATTCGCATCGACTCGCGGGAAACCTTCCAGAAAACCACGCAGTTCGTTGCCGAACTGATGCCGGAAATCGCCGATCGTCTGGAGCACTATCCAGGTGAGCGGCCGATTTTTGACCTGTACGGTGTCGAAGACGAAATCCAGAAAGCCCTCGAACGCAAGGTGCCGCTGAAGTCCGGCGGTTATCTGGTGGTCGATCCGGCAGAAGCCATGACCACCATCGACGTCAATACCGGGGCGTTCGTCGGCCATCGCAATCTCGAAGAGACCATCTTCAAGACCAATCTCGAAGCGGCCACCGCGATTGCCCGGCAAATGCGCCTGCGCAATCTGGGCGGGATCATCATCATCGACTTCATCGACATGGAAGATGAAGAGCACCAGCGCCAAGTACTACGCACTTTGGAAAAACAGCTGGAGCGCGATCACGCCAAGACCAACATCATTGGCATCACCGAGCTGGGTCTGGTGCAGATGACCCGCAAGCGCACCCGCGAAAGCCTTGAGCAAGTGCTGTGCGAACCGTGCAGCAGCTGCCAGGGTCGCGGCAAACTGAAAACTGCGGAAACCATCTGTTACGAGATTTTCCGCGAGATTCTGCGTGAAGCCCGCGCCTATCAGGCCGAAGGCTATCGTGTATTGGCGAACCAGAAAGTCGTCGACCGTTTGCTCGACGAAGAATCCGGTAACGTTGCCGAACTTGAAGGCTTCATCGGCCGCACCATACGCTTCCAGGTGGAAACCATGTATTCCCAGGAACAATATGACGTGGTGTTGCTCTGATCCCCTGCGTCACTTTTTTTCCACCGCGGCTGGCCTCAGCTTTTCGCAGTATTTTTGCCATGGGAGCCATCTGACATGGAGCGTCTGACACGCATTCTGGCCGCACTCACCCGTTGGGGGCTGGGCCTGTGCGCGTTGGTTCTGGTGTTGATGGCGTTGTACGTCAGTCTTGGCCGCGAACTGACGCCGCTGGTGGCCGAATATCGTGCCGATATAGAAGACAAAGCCAGCGCCGCCCTCGGCATGCCGTTGCAGATCGGCGAGCTGGAAGGCAACTGGAGCGGTTTTGCGCCGATCCTGCTGGCTCATGATGTGATGGTCGGCAGTGGCGCCAATGCGTTGCGTCTGGACCGCGTGCGAGTGGTGCCGGATCTTTGGGCCAGTCTGTTGGCTCGTGAAGTGCGCATTGCCCACCTCGAGCTCAACGGCCTGAAAATCAGCCTCAAGGAGGCCGAAGACGGCAGTTGGGCGCTGGAAGGCCTGCCGGTGCAGAACGATCAGCCGCTCGATCCGCAGCAACTGTTCAATCGTTCGCAGATGATTCAACAACTGTCGGTGCTCGACAGTCAGGTGACTTTGCAGCCGCAGGATCACGCGCCGCTGACGCTCACCTATGTCGGCCTCAATCTGAAAACCGGCGCCAGCCGTCAGCGGCTCGATGCACGTTTGACCTTGCCCGATGGCCAGCCTGTTGCGTTGAGTCTGCGTACGCGAATTCGCCCGGAGCAATGGCAGGACAGTGTGGTGGAGGGTTATGCCAGCCTGCCGCAAAGCGACTGGTCGAAGTGGCTGCCGGAGCGTCTGACCCAGCAATGGAATTTTTCCGAGATCAAGGCTGGCGGCGAACTCTGGGTCAATTGGGCCAAGGGCACGCTGCAAAGCGCTGCGCTCCGTTTGAACGCGCCGCAACTGATCGGCGCTTACGCCGATCGCAAGCCGATCCAGATCAATAATCTGGCGCTTGGCGCCTACTACGAGAACAGTGCCGAGGGCGCGATCGTTACCCTCGATTCGCTGGCGATGAGTTTCGGTGAAAACCGTTGGGAGTCCCATGTACAGCTGAAGCAGACGCGCGCGACCGACAAGGTCGAAGAGCTTTGGCACTTGCAGGCGGATCGTCTCGACCTGACGCCGATCACTCCACTGCTGAACGCCTTGGGGCCGCTGCCGCAAGGATTCGCCACGGCCGTCGATCATCTGAAGGTCACCGGTGGTCTGCGCAATGTGTTGCTGGATTTTCGCCCCAACGCCACCGACGGCAACAAATTCAGTTTCGCCACCAACCTGGATAACGTCGGTTTTGACGCCTATCACGGGGCGCCGGCGGCTCGAAACGTCAGCGGCAGCCTGAGCGGCAACCTCGACGGTGGCGAGTTACGCATGGACAGCAAGGATTTTGTCCTCCACCTCGACCCGATTTTTGCCAAGCCGTGGCAATACCTTCAGGCCAACGCACGCCTGACCTGGAAACTCGATAAAGACGGTTTCACCCTGATCGCTCCGTACCTGAAGGTGCTGGGCGAGGAGGGCAAGATTGCCGGCGACTTCCTGATTCGTCTGCATTTCGACCACAGCCAGGAAGACTACATGGACCTGCGGGTCGGCCTGGTCGATGGCGATGGTCGCTACACGGCCAAGTATTTGCCCGAAGTTCTCAGCCCGGCGCTCGACGAGTGGCTGCGCACGGCAATCCTCAAAGGTGCGGTCGACCAAGGCTTCTTCCAGTATCAGGGCTCGCTGAGCAAGAACGCCGGTGAGGCCGATCGCAGCATCAGTCTGTTCTTTAAGGTCCACGACGCTGAACTGGCGTTCCAGCCGGGCTGGCCGCACGTGAGCAAGGTCAGTGGCGATGTGTTCATCGAAGACAGCGGTGTGCGGATCTGGGCCGACAAGGGCCAGTTGCTCGACACCCAGGTCAGCGATGTCTTCGTCAATATTCCCCACGTAGCGGCCGGGCAACACACGCACATGTATCTCGATGGCGGGTTTGCTGGCGGCCTCGGTGATGGTCTGAAAATTCTCCAGGACGCACCGATCGGCACCGGTGAAACCTTCGCCGGTTGGGAAGGGGCGGGGGATCTGCAAGGCAAGCTCAAGCTCGATATCCCGTTGGACAAGGGCGGCGATCAGCCAAAAATCCTCGTCGACTTCAAAACCGCCAATGCGCGCCTGAAGCTGGCTGAGCCGAAGCTGGAGCTGGCTCAGCTCAAGGGCGATTTCCGCTTTGACAGTGCCAAGGGGCTCAGCGGGCAGAACATCGCCGCGCGGGCGTTCGACAAACCGGTCACGGCGCAGATTTTCGCCGATGGCAGCCCTGGCAAACTCAAGACTCGGGTCGCGGCATCCGGGCAGGTCGAGGTCAAGAAACTCACTGACTGGCTGGGCGTGACACAACCGTTGCCGGTCTCCGGGACCATTCCCTATCAACTGCAATTGAATCTGGACGGCGCCGACAGTCAGTTGATGGTCAGCTCCAGCATGAAAGGTGTGGCAGTGGATCTGCCGGCGCCGTTCGGCATGGCGGCGGATGTCGGTCGCGATACCGTGTTCCGCATGACCTTGCAGGGGCAGGAGCGGCGTTACTGGGTCAATTACGACCAACTGGCCAATTTCACTTTTGCCGCGCCGCCGAGCAATTTTGCCGAAGGCCGTGGCGAGTTGTTCCTCGGTGCCGGCGAAGCAGTGCTGCCGGGGGCCAAAGGCTTGCGGATTCGCGGGGTGCTCTCGGAACTCGACGTCGCACCTTGGCAGGATCTGGTCAACAGGTACGCAGGGCAAGATCCCGGCGGCAGCGCCAAGCAATTGCTTAACAGTGCTGACTTCAAGGTCGGCAAACTCACTGCATTCGGCACCACGCTGGATCAGGCGTCGGTTCAGGTCAATCGCAAGCCGGGCGCATGGAATCTGGCCCTCGACAGCCAGCAGGCGAAAGGCTCGGCGAGCCTGCCGGACGCCAAGGGCGTGCCGATTGCGGTCAATCTGCAATACGTGAAACTGCCAGCGCCGGACCCGACGGTGCAGGCTGACGAGAATTCGCCGGATCCGTTGGTATCGGTCGATCCGACGAAAATTCCGGCGCTGGATATCACCATCAATCAACTGTTTTTGGGCCCCGACCTGGTCGGCGGCTGGTCGTTGAAAGTGCGACCAACCGCCAAGGGCATCGCTCTGAACAACCTGGACATGGGCCTCAAAGGCATCTTGTTGCAGGGCAATGGTGGCTGGGAAGGCGCACCGGGTGCGACCAACAGCTGGTTCAAAGGCCGGATTGGCGGCAAAAACCTCGCCGATGTCCTCAAGGGCTGGGGCTTTGCCCCGAGCGTGACCAGTGAAGAATTCCACATGGACGTCGACGGCCGCTGGCCGGGCTCGCCGGCATGGCTGGCGACCAAGCGCTTCTCCGGCACCCTTGATGCGTCGCTGAACAAAGGCCAGTTTGTTGAAGTGGAGGGTGGCGCACAGGCGTTGCGGGTGTTTGGGCTGCTCAACTTCAACTCTATCGGCCGGCGTTTGCGTCTGGACTTCTCCGACCTGTTCGGCAAAGGCTTGAGCTACGACCGGGTCAAAGGTCTGCTGGTGGCAAACAATGGTGTGTATGTCACCCGCGAGCCGATTCGCCTGACCGGCCCTTCAAGTAACCTTGAGCTGGACGGTACGCTGGATCTGGTCGGTGACCAGGTCGACGCCAAGTTGCTGGTGACGTTGCCGGTGACCAATAACCTGCCCATCGCTGCGCTGATTGTCGGTGCACCGGCGGTTGGCGGTGCGTTGTTCCTCATCGACAAGTTGATCGGTGACCGTGTGGCGCGCTTTGCCAGTGTGAAGTACACCGTCAAAGGCCCTTGGAAAGAGCCGAAAATCACCTTTGACAAGCCTTTTTGAACAGCCAGCCCCTGAACCGATGGAGTAGCATGGCCGCATACCTCTTGCGGAGTTCGCCATGTCTTTAGCGGTGATTCAAATGGTCAGCCAGAGCGACGTGCTGGCCAATCTGGCTCAGGCCCGGCGCCTGCTCGAACAGGCAGCGGCCGGCGGTGCGAAGCTCGCGGTACTGCCGGAAAACTTCGCCGCCATGGGCCGTCGCGATGTCGCTGACATCGGCCGCGCCGAAGCACTGGGCGAAGGACCGATCCTGCCATGGTTGAAACAGACCGCCCGCGACCTCAAGTTATGGATAGTGGCTGGCACCTTGCCGTTGCCGCCGGTGGATCAGCCGACGGCCAAGGCCAATGCCTGCTCGCTGCTGGTCGATGATCAGGGTGAAGTCGTAGCCCGCTATGACAAGTTGCATCTGTTCGATGTCGATGTAGCGGACAATCGCGGCCGTTACCGCGAATCCGATGACTATGCTTATGGCAGTGGCGTCGTAGTTGCCGATACGCCGGTGGGCCGACTCGGTTTGACCGTATGCTACGACTTGCGCTTTCCCGAGCTGTACAGCGAATTGCGTGCTGCCGGTGCTGAACTGATTACCGCACCGTCAGCCTTTACTGCGGTGACCGGCGCAGCGCATTGGGATGTGCTGATTCGTGCGCGGGCCATCGAGACCCAGTGTTATGTGCTGGCTGCCGCGCAGGGCGGGACCCATCCGGGACCGCGGGAAACCTTTGGCCACGCGGCGATTATCGACCCGTGGGGCCGTGTGCTGGCGAGTCAGGATCAAGGCGAAGCGGTGTTGTTGGCCGAACGCGACAATATTGAACAAGCGTCCATCAGGGCGCGAATGCCGGTGACGAGTCATCGGCGGTTTTTCTCGCAGGGCGCACAGCGGCCTGCTTCAG
>NZ_CDROCK010000086.1:0-15217 GCF_977020205.1 Pseudomonas sp. AIG
GGAACCCCGAGCCCCAGCGAGCGGGCCGCACGCAGGAGCAAGCCTTTTGGGTTACCTTTTCGGCGTTTGGAAAAGGTGACCCGCCGTCAGGGCGGAACCCTAAGCAGCCGTTACCGCAGCAACGGATATGTACCCGAAAAAGCCCCTACATATACCGAGATAGACACTCCAACAGGAAAAACGATATTTCCGAACACCCCCAAATCCCCGCTACCCTCAAAAAACCACCACCTCCAATCTCCGCGGGGACTCCATGCCAAGATCCACCCTGAAACCGCTCCTGATCTCCCTGGCCCTGGCCACAACCGCTCCGCTAGCAAACGCCGCCACCACCCTGGTCTACTGCTCCGAAGCCAGCCCGGCAGGCTTCGACCCCAGCCAATACACCAGCGGCACCGACTTCGACGCCTCCGCCGAAACCGTCTTCAACCGCCTAACCCAATTCAAACGAGGCGGCACCGACATCGAACCCGGCCTGGCAACAAAATGGGATATCTCCCCGGATGGCCTGCAATACACCTTCCACCTACGCCAAAACGTAAAATTCCACACCACCGACTACTTCAAACCCACCCGCGACTTCAACGCCGACGACGTGCTCTTCACCTTCCAGCGCCTCCTCGACCCGGACAACGCCTTTCGCAAGGCCTACCCCGCCGAGTCCCCGTACTTCACCGACATGGGCCTGAACACCACGATCAAATCGGTAGAAAAACTCGACGAGCAAACCGTGCGCTTCAACCTCAACAACGTCGACGCCGCGTTCGTGCAAAACCTCGCCATGAGCTTCGCCTCGGTGCAATCAGCTGAATACGCCGCGCAACTGTTGAAGGAAGGCAAAGCCGCCGACCTCAACCAGAAACCGATCGGCACCGGCCCGTTCGTGTTCAAGCGCTACCAAAAGGATTCGCAAATCCGCTACGCCGCCAACACGGCCTACTGGAAACCCGAAGACGTGAAGATCGATAACCTGATTTTCTCGATCACTCCCGACGCCGCCGTGCGCCTGCAGAAGCTCAAGGCCGGCGAATGCCAGGTCAGCGGCTACCCGCGCCCGGCCGACATCGAAGTGATGGAGAAAGACCCGAACCTGCGCGTGCTCAAGCAGGCCGGTTTCAACCTCGGTTTCCTCGCCTACAACACCACCCACGCCCCTCTCGACCAGCTCAAGGTTCGACAGGCGCTGGACATGGCCATCGACAAACCGGCAATCATCAAAGCTGTTTACCAAAGCGCCGGCCAGTTGGCCCAAAACGCTTTGCCGCCGGCGCAATGGTCGTATGACCCGAACATCAAGGACGCCCCCTACGACCCGGTCAAAGCGCGGGTGCTACTGAAAGAAGCAGGGGTTGCGCCGGGTACAACCATCAACCTTTGGGCGATGACAGTGCAGCGTGCGTCGAACCCGAATGCGCGAATGTCGGCGCAGATGATCCAGCAGGATTGGGAGAAAATCGGCATCAAGGCCAACATCGTCAGCTATGAATGGGGCGAGTACATCAAACGCGCGAAAAATGGCGAACACGACGCCATGATCTATGGCTGGACAGGTGACAACGGTGACCCGGACAACTGGCTTGGCGTGCTCTACAGCTGCGCGGCGGTGAAAGGCAGCAACTATGCCAAATGGTGCGATCCGGCCTACGACAAACTGGTGCAGCAGGCCAAATTGTCCACCGACAAAGATCAACGGGTAAAACTGTATCAACAGGCGCAACTGATCCTTAAACAGCAAGTGCCGATCACGCCGATTGCCAACTCCACGGTGTTCCAGCCGCTGCGCAAGGAAGTCACTGACTTCCGCATCAGCCCGTTCGGTCTGACCCCCTTCTATGGCGTGGGTATAAATAAGTAACACCAAGCCCCAAGGCGGCGCGCACAACGTGACCAGCGCACCGTTTTGGGGCTTCATTTGCACCGTAAAAACCACCCGCAAACGGTCAAATGCGTCAGAAGTTATACAGATGCGACATTAAGGTACGTTCGTGCCACGCTTTGAGGCCGGCAGTCACTCTGGATCTTGCAATGGGTATGGCCCCTGCATAAGTATCCGCAGGCACGACTCACGAGGTCGTACCTCACAACTAAAAAATGACAACAAATCATGAGGCCAACATGCTTAAACACGCGGTCATTCCGTTTTTAGTCGGCGCAGGCTTGTTAGCCTCCGCACCTTTCGCATCCGCTGCGACTAACCTGGTGTTCTGCTCCGAAGGCAGCCCGGCCGGTTTCGACCCAGGCCAGTACACCACCGGAACCGACTTCGACGCCTCAGCCGAAACCATGTTCAACCGTCTGACCCAGTTCGAGCGCGGCGGCACCGCCGTGATTCCTGGTCTGGCGACCAAGTGGGACATTTCCGATGATGGCCTGACTTACACCTTCCACCTGCGTGAAGGCGTCAAGTTCCACACCACCCCGTATTTCAAGCCGACTCGTGAGTTCAACGCCGACGACGTGCTGTTCACCTTCAATCGCATGATTAACAAGGATGACCCGTTCCGTAAGGCGTACCCGACCGAATTCCCGTACTTCACCGACATGGGGATGGACACCAACATCACCAAGATCGATAAAGTCGACGACCACACCGTCAAGTTCACGTTGAAAGAAGTCGACGCTGCGTTCATCCAGAACATGGCCATGAGCTTCGCCTCGGTGCAGTCCGCCGAGTACGCAGCGCAGCTGCTGAAAGAAGGCAAAGCCGCCGACATCAACCAGAAGCCGATCGGCACTGGTCCTTTCGTGTTCAAGAGCTACCAGAAAGATTCCAACATCCGGTACACCGGCAACAAGGATTACTGGAAGCCGGATGACGTGAAGATCGACAACCTGATCTTCGCCATCACCACCGACCCGTCGGTACGTATTCAGAAGCTGAAAAAGAACGAGTGCCAGGTCACCCTGTTCCCGCGTCCGGCCGACCTGAAAGCGCTGAAAGAAGACAAGTCGCTGAAGATGCCTGATCAGGCGGGCTTCAACCTCGGCTACATCGCCTACAACGTGATGGACAAGGTCAAGGGCAGCAACGAAGCCAACCCGCTGGCTGACCTGCGCGTCCGTCAGGCGCTGGACATGGCGGTGAACAAGCCGCAGATCATCGACTCGGTTTATCAGGGCGCAGGCCAACTGGCCGTCAACGCCATGCCGCCGACCCAGTGGTCTTACGACACCACCATCAAAGATGCCAAGTACGATCCTGAGAAAGCCAAACAGCTGCTCAAGGAAGCCGGCGTCAAGGAAGGGACCGAGATCGTACTGTGGGCGATGCCGGTGCAGCGTCCATACAACCCGAACGCTAAACTGATGGCTGAAATGCTCCAGTCCGACTGGGCCAAGATCGGCTTGAAAGTGAAGATCACCAGCTACGAGTGGGGCGAGTACATCAAGCGCTCCAAAGGTGGCGAGAACCAGGCGATGATCATTGGCTGGAGCGGTGACAATGGTGATCCGGACAACTGGCTGAACGTGCTGTTCGGCTGCGACTCGCTCAGCGGCAACAACTTCTCCAAGTGGTGCGACAAGAAGTTCGATGGCCTCGTCAAAGAAGCCAAGCGCACAACCGACCAAGGTAAGCGCACCGAACTGTACAAAGAGGCACAACACGTCCTCAAAGATGCAGTCCCGATGACACCTATCGCTCACTCGACGGTGTACCAACCCATGCGCGCCAACGTGCAGGACTTCAAGATCAGCCCATTCGGCTTGAACTCCTTCTACGGCGTCAGCGTCAGCAAATAAGGCACTGCAGCGGCGACGTTTTTGACGTCGCCGTTGTTTTACCTGCCGGTAAGTTAGGAAATTGCCTACAGCCAATTCCGCTGCGGATTACCACAGTGGTATAGGACGCGTCGCCTTTTCCTACGAGCTTTAAGGCATTTACGCATTTACTGCCAGGACCGCGGCCCCTACCGTCGGGTACTGACCAGTTTCTGCGTGGGCCACCGGTTTGCTGCACGTACTGGATTGAGCTCAATGCTGCCAAAACGTCTCCGGATGAGACGACGGTGCATTGAACAACACTAAAAAAGAGGGAGCGTCATGCGCCATACCTTGATTTTTTCCGCATTGCTGGGCGCCGGCCTGTTGGCCGCCTCGTCCGCCAGTTTCGCCGCCAGCAAAAGTCTGGTGTTCTGCTCTGAAGGCAGCCCGGCGGGTTTTGATACCGCGCAGTACACGACGGCCACCGATAACGACGCCGCCGAACCGCTGTACAACCGCTTGGTCGAGTTCGAAAAAGGTGCGACCAATGTTGTACCTGGCCTGGCAACCCAGTGGGATATTTCCGAGGATGGCCTCAAGTACACCTTTCACCTGCGTGAAGGTGTGAAGTTTCATACAACGCCGTACTTCAAGCCGACCCGCGATTTCAACGCCGATGACGTGTTGTTCACGTTTAATCGCATGCTGGATGCACAGCAACCTTTCCGTAAGGCTTACCCCACCGAATTCCCGTACTTCAACGGCATGAGCCTGAACAAGAACATCGCCAAGGTCGAGAAGACCGGGCCGCTGACCGTGGAGTTCACGCTCAACAGCGTCGACGCCGCGTTCATTCAGAACATCGCCATGAGCTTCGCCTCCATTCTGTCCGCCGAATACGCCGACAAACTGCTGGCCGAAGGCAAGCCGAGCGACATCAACCAGAAACCGATCGGCACCGGGCCGTTCGTGTTCAAGAGTTATCAGAAAGACTCGAACATCCGTTACACCGGTAATAAACATTACTGGGATCCGAGCCGGGTCAAACTCGACAATCTGATCTTTTCAATCAACACCGACGCCTCGGTGCGCGTGCAGAAGCTCAAGGCCGGCGAATGCCAGATCACCCTGCATCCGCGCCCTGCCGATGTGGAAGCGCTGAAGGCCGACCCGAAACTGCAACTGATTTCCAAGCCGGGTTTCAACCTCGGCTACATCGCCTACAACGTCCGCCACAAGCCTTTCGACCAGCTCGAAGTGCGCCAGGCGCTGGACATGGCGGTGAATAAACAGGGGATTCTCAACGCTGTTTATCAAGGCGCCGGCCAACTGGCCGTCAACGCCATGCCGCCGACCCAGTGGTCTTACGACGACAGCATCAAAGACGCCGCCTACAACCCGGAAAAAGCCAAAGAGCTGCTCAAGGCTGCCGGCGTCAAAGAAGGCACCGAGATCACCCTGTGGGCGATGCCGGTGCAGCGTCCGTACAATCCCAACGCCAAACTGATGGCCGAAATGCTCCAGGCTGACTGGGCGAAGATCGGTCTGAAAGTGAAGATCGTCAGTTACGAATGGGGCGAGTACATCAAGCGCACCAAGAACGGCGAGCACGACATCAGCCTGATCGGCTGGACCGGTGACAATGGGGATCCGGACAACTGGCTTGGCACGCTGTACAGCTGCGATGCCATCGGCGGCAACAACTACTCCATGTGGTGCGATCCGGCTTACGACAAGCTGATCAAAGAGGCCAAGGTCGTCACCGACCGCGACCAGCGCACCGTGCTCTACAAACAGGCTCAGCAATTGCTTAAACAGCAAGTGCCGATCACGCCTGTCGCCCACTCGACGGTCAACCAACCGTTAAGCGCGAGGATCGAAGGGTTCAAAGTCAGCCCGTTCGGTCGCAACGTGTTCTCGGGTGTCGGTATCGATTAAACCAACCGTTTTAGCCGCAACGCTGAGGGGCGCTGTCTAGCCCCTCACGCAAGCGCTTTGCCGAAATTCGCCAATCCGGCATTTTGCAAACGTTTGCGATGTGTGAATGAGTTCTAAACCAATAACCGGCATACCAAAAAAGCCGGCATAAAAAGAAAGTAAAGGAGCTTCACCCATGAAACTGAGCAGCACCGCGATACTGGCCCTGGCCATCAGCAGCATCACCGCCACGGCGTACGCAGAACCAGCAAGTCAGGAGTTCGTCCCTACCACATTGGCCGGCAGTAGCGCCCAAAGCGAGGCCAAAGGCTTTATCGATGGACAAAGCCTGGGCGGCACAACCCGTAACTGGTACGCCAATGAACTGAAGCGTCGTGACGACCGTTTCAGCTACGTGAAAAACAGCGACAAGAACACTTCGCCAGTGGTCAAGACACCGACCCCGCGTCGTATCAACTGGGTGCAAGGCACCATCGTCAACTACACCTCGGGCTTCACCCAAGGCACCGTTGGCGTCAGCACTGAAGTCGCCGCTTACAACGCCATCGTTCTGGACCGTGACCGCAAGGACATTGCCGGCGGTTCCAACCGTACTCTGGCGCACTCCGACGGCGACGCTGTCGACCAGTGGAGCAAACTGGGTCTGGCCAACGTCAAACTGCGTGTCTCCAACACCACGCTGACCGCCGGTCGTCAGAACTTCAGCACGCCGATCGTCGATGTCATCGGCAACCGTCCGCTGCCTTCGAGCTTTGAGGGTATTACCCTGCACAGCGAAGAGTTCAACAACCTGTCGTTCGACCTCGGTGGCTTCGACCGTGTTTCGCCACGTACCGAGCAGAGCCTGTCGAAATTCCGCACCGAGTACTCGGCCACTGGCGTTGAGACCGACAAGGTCTACATCGCCGGCGTCAACTACCAGCCGTTCAAGAGTCTGAAAACCAGCCTGTACGGCTCCAACGTCGAAGACTTCTGGAACCAGTACTACTTCGGTGCCACCCACGAACTGGGTGACAGCCAGGTGCTGAGCCTGACCACCGGTCTGAACTACTACAAGACCGTCGACGAAGGCAAAAAGCTGATGGGCGAGATCGACAACGATACTTACTCGCTGTCGCTGGGTCTGGCTCACCAGGCTCACAGCCTGACCTTCTCGTACCAGGAAGTGAATGGCGACACCTACTTCGACTACCTGCACGAAACCAACGGCATCTACCTGGCCAACTCCCTGCTGTCGGACTTCAACGGCCCGAACGAGAAGTCCTTCCAGATCGCCTACGGCATCAACATGGCCGAATATGGCGTGCCAGGCCTGAAGTTCAACATCTACCAGGCACGCGGCTGGGGCATTGACGGTACTCACTACCGTGGCACCGCCTACACCGACCCGGGCGCCAAGCGCGGCGACCTGAGCCTGATGGACGGCGAAACTCACTACGAATACGGCATCGGTGCTTCCTACGCCGTGCAGAGCGGCCCGCTCAAAGCCACCGCGATTCGCGCGACGTACACCACGCACCGCGCCAGCGAGCATCAGGCTGACGGCAACATCAACGAGTTCCGTCTCGTGACCACCATTCCATTCAACATCCTGTAAAAAACGCCAACCGACGGCTGACTCATGATGAGTCGGCCGTTCGGTTTTTTGTCTTCAACCGATTGCAGAGGGTTATCGATGAAAATGCTTCCCCTACGTGCGGCCGTCGCTGCCGCTTTGCTGAGTGCCGCTCTCGGCGTCTCGGCCAAACCCTTGGTGGTCTGCACCGAAGCCAGTCCGGAAGGCTTCGATATGGTCCAGTACACAACTGCAGTCACGGCGGACGCTGTGGCCGAAACCATCTTCAACCGCCTGGCCGACTTCAAGCCTGGCACCACTGAAGTGATCCCGGCTCTCGCCGAGTCCTGGGACATCAGCGAAGACGGCCTGACCTACACGTTCCACCTGCGCAAAGGCGTCAAGTTTCACACCACCGAATACTTCAAGCCGACCCGCGACATGAACGCCGACGATGTGGTCTGGAGCTTCCAGCGTCAGCTGGACCCGAATCACCCATGGCACAAACTGTCGAGCGTGGGCTTCCCGTACTTTGAAAGCATGGGCTTCAAGGAACTGCTGAAAAACGTCGAAAAAGTCGACGACAACACCGTCAAGTTCACCCTGACCCGCCGCGAAGCGCCGTTCCTGGCCGATATCGCGATGGCGTTCTCCTCGATCTACCCGGCCGAATACGCCGACCAGCTGCTCAAAGCCAACAAGACCGGCGACCTCAACAACAAACCGATCGGCACCGGCCCGTTCATCTTCCAGCGTTATGCAAAAGACGCGCAGGTGCGTTTCAAGGCCAACCCGGATTACTTCCGTGGCAAGGCGCCGGCTGACGCGCTGATCCTGGCCATCGCCACCGACAACAACGTGCGCCTGCAGAAGCTCAAGGCCAACGAGTGCCAGATCGCCCTGTATCCAAAACCGGACGACATCCCGAGCATCAAGAAAGACAGCAACCTGAAAGTCGATGAACTGGACGCGATGACCGTCTCGTACATCGCCATGAACACCCAGCACAAGTACATGAGCGACGTGCGCGTGCGCAAAGCCATCGACATCGCGTTCGACAAGGAAGCCTATGTCAACGCGCTGTTCGGCAAAGGCAATGCGTCGGTCGCGGTCAACCCGTACCCGCCGACCCTGCTCGGCTACAACCACGACCTGAAGAACCCGCCACGTGACCTCGACAAGGCCCGCGCCCTGCTCAAGGAAGCCGGGGTTCCGGAAGGCACCGTGTTTACCCTGTTTACCCGCAACGGCGGCGGCCCGACCAACCCGAATCCGATGCTCGGCGCGCAAATGATGCAGGCTGACCTGGCGAAAGTCGGGATCAAGATCGACATTCGCGTGATGGAATGGGGCGAAATGCTTAAACGCGCCAAGGCCGGCGAGCACGATATGGTCTCGGCCGGATGGGCGGGCGACAACGGCGACCCGGATAACTTCCTGACGCCTATGCTCAGTTGTGAAGCAGCCAAGAACGGCGAAAACTACGCACGCTGGTGCAACGAGAAATTCCAGGCACTGCTGGATGAAGCACGGGCTAAAGTAGATCCGGCCGAACGCGCGAAACTCTATGAGCAGGCTCAGGTCCTGTTTAATCAGGATCAACCGTGGATCAGCATGGCCCACACCCGGATGTTTACTGCAATGCGCAACAACGTAGAGGGCTATCACATCAGCCCTCTCACCACTAATAACTTTGCCACCACCCAGGTGAAGTAGATAAGAAACTCCCGGTGTTCCTGAACCCAGGGACACCGGGCACGCCTAACCGGCTGATGAGGTACCACACAAGATGTTTAGTTTTATTGCCCGCCGACTGGGGTTATTGATCCCCACGTTTTTCGGCATCACCTTGCTGACTTTCGCGTTGATTCGCATGATTCCGGGCGACCCCGTGGAAGTGATGATGGGCGAACGTCGGGTCGACCCCGAAATGCACGCTCAGGCAATGGAACGCCTAGGTCTGAACAAGCCGCTGTACGCCCAGTATCTGGACTACATCGGCAAACTGGCTCAAGGCGATCTCGGCGAATCCCTGCGTACGCGTGAAAGCGTATGGACCGAGTTCACCTCACTCTTCCCGGCGACCCTGGAACTGTCCATGGCCGCCCTGCTGTTCGCCGGCATCCTCGGTCTTCTGGCCGGGGTGATCGCGGCACTCAAGCGAGGATCGCTGTTCGACCACGGGGTGATGGGCATCTCCCTCGCGGGGTATTCGATGCCGATCTTCTGGTGGGGCCTGATCCTGATCATGTTCTTCTCGGTGAGCCTCGGCTGGACGCCGGTTTCCGGACGGATCGATTTGCTCTACGACATCGAGCCGCGCACCGGCTTCATGTTGATCGACACGCTGCTGGCCGATGACGTCGGTGCGTTCTTCGATGCCCTGCATCACCTGATCCTGCCGGCCATCGTGCTCGGCACCATTCCGCTGGCAGTGATCGCGCGGATGACCCGTTCGTCGATGCTCGAAGTATTGCGCGAAGACTACATCCGCACCGCCAAGGCCAAAGGCCTGTCGCCGTCGCGCGTGGTGTTCGTGCACGGTCTGCGTAACGCGCTGATTCCGGTACTCACTGTGGTCGGCCTGCAAGTCGGCACATTGCTGGCCGGTGCGGTTCTGACCGAAACCATCTTCTCCTGGCCCGGCATCGGTAAATGGCTGATCGAAGCCATCGGCGCCCGGGACTACCCGGTTGTGCAAAACGGCATCCTGTTAATCGCCTGCCTGGTGATTCTGGTCAACTTCGTAGTGGACATCCTCTACGGCTTTGCCAACCCACGCATCCGTCATCAGCGCTGAGGTCCAATCCAATGAGCACTCCAACTTCCTCAGTAGCCACCGCCGCTTCCAGCGCGGATCAAAGTCTGCTGTACCCGTCACCGTACAAAGAGTTCTGGCAAGCCTTCTCCAAGAACAAGGGCGCGGTTGCCGGCCTGCTGTTCATGTTGCTGGTGATCTTCTGCGCGCTTTTCGCGCCGTGGGTCGCGCCGCACAACCCGAGCGAGCAATACCGCGACTTCCTGCTGACGCCACCGGCGTGGCTGGAAGGCGGGCAGATGCAATTCCTGCTCGGCACCGATGAACTCGGTCGCGACCTGCTGTCGCGTCTGATCCAGGGTTCGCGCCTGTCGCTGCTGATCGGCCTGTCGTCGGTCGTCATGTCGCTGATTCCGGGGATTCTGCTGGGGCTGTTCGCCGGTTTCTTCCCGAAGATGATCGGCCCGACCATCATGCGTCTGATGGACATCATGCTGGCCCTGCCGTCGCTGCTGCTGGCTGTGGCGATTGTCGCCATCCTCGGCCCTGGCCTGATCAACACCGTGATCGCCATTGCTGTGGTATCCCTGCCGTCCTACGTACGTCTGACCCGCGCTGCGGTGATGGGCGAACTGAACCGCGACTACGTGACCGCCGCGCGCCTGGCCGGTGCCGGTCTGCCACGTCTGATGTTCATCACCGTGCTGCCGAACTGCATGGCGCCGCTGATCGTGCAGGCGACCTTAAGCTTCTCCTCGGCGATTCTCGATGCCGCAGCGTTGGGCTTCCTCGGCCTTGGCGTACAACCGCCAACCCCTGAGTGGGGCACCATGCTGGCCTCGGCCCGCGACTACATCGAACGCGCCTGGTGGGTCGTCAGCCTGCCTGGTTTGACCATTTTGCTCAGCGTGCTGGCAATCAACTTGATGGGCGACGGTCTGCGCGATGCGCTGGACCCGAAACTCAAGAACGCCGCCTGAGGAGATTCCCATGTCACTGCTAGAAATCAAGAATCTCAACGTTCGCTTCGGCGACAAGACCGCGACCCCGGTGGTCGACGGCCTCGATCTGAAAGTCGACAAAGGCGAAGTACTGGCCATCGTCGGCGAGTCGGGCTCGGGCAAATCCGTGACCATGATGGCGCTGATGGGGCTGATCGAGCACCCCGGCATCGTCACCGCCGACGCGCTCAGCTTTGATGGCAAAGACATGCTCAAGCTGAGCAACCGTCAGCGTCGGCAGATCGTCGGCAAAGACCTGTCGATGGTCTTTCAGGACCCGATGACCGCGCTGAACCCGAGCTACACCGTCGGTTTCCAGATCGAAGAAGTGCTGCGTCTGCACCTGAAGATGTCTGGCAAGCAAGCGCGCAAACGTGCGATCGAACTGCTGGAAAAAGTCGAAATCCCGGGCGCCGCCAGCCGTATGGACGCCTACCCGCATCAACTCTCCGGCGGTATGAGCCAGCGCGTTGCAATCGCCATGGCGATTGCCGGCGAGCCGAAACTGCTGATCGCCGACGAACCGACCACGGCTTTGGACGTGACGATTCAGGCGCAGATCATGGATCTGCTGCTGGCGTTGCAGAAAGAACAGAACATGGGCCTGGTGCTGATCACTCACGACCTCGCGGTCGTGGCGGAAACTGCCCAGCGCGTCTGCGTGATGTACGCCGGGCAAGCCGTTGAAGTCGGCCAGGTGCCGCAACTGTTCGACGTCCCTGCACACCCGTACAGCGAAGCGCTGCTCAAAGCGATTCCCGAACACAGCCTGGGTGCCGCACGCCTGTCGACCCTGCCGGGCATCGTTCCGGGCCGTTACGACCGTCCGCAGGGTTGTCTGCTGTCGCCGCGCTGCCCGTACGTGCAGGACAGCTGCCGCGCGCAGCGTCCAGGCCTTGATCCGAAAGCCCACAGCCTCGCCCGCTGCTTCTTCCCGCTGAACCAGGAGGTGGCGTAATGGCCGTCGTACTTACCGCCCGCGACCTGACCCGTCACTACGAAGTCTCCCGTGGCCTGTTCAAGGGCCACGCGACCGTGCGCGCACTGAACGGCGTGTCGTTCGAACTGGAAGCCGGCAAGACCCTCGCCGTTGTGGGTGAGTCGGGCTGCGGCAAATCCACCCTCGCCCGTGCGTTGACGCTGATTGAAGACCCGTCTTCCGGCTCGCTGAAAATCGCCGGCCAGGAAGTCGCCGGCGCCGACAAGGCCCAGCGCAAGCAACTGCGCAAAGACGTGCAGATGGTGTTTCAGAGCCCGTACGCGTCGTTGAATCCACGGCAGAAAGTCGGTGACCAGCTCGGCGAACCGCTGCTGATCAACACCAACCTCTCCGCCGCCGAACGTCGCGAGAAAGTCCAGGCGATGATGAAGCAGGTCGGCTTGCGTCCCGAGCACTACCAGCGTTATCCGCACATGTTTTCCGGCGGTCAGCGTCAGCGTATCGCCCTGGCGCGCGCCATGATGTTGCAACCGAAAGTGTTGGTGGCGGATGAACCGACCTCGGCACTGGACGTGTCGATTCAGGCGCAGGTACTGAACCTGTTCATGGATCTGCAGCAGGAGTTCAACACCGCGTACGTGTTCATCTCGCACAACCTGGCGGTGGTGCAACACGTGGCCGATGACGTGATGGTGATGTACCTCGGTCGCCCGGTGGAACTGGGGCCGAAGAACGACATTTACGAGCGTCCACTGCACCCGTACACCCAGGCGCTGCTGTCGGCGACCCCGACCATTCACCCGGACCCGAACAAGCCGAAAATCAAGATCGTCGGCGAACTGCCCAACCCGCTGAACCCGCCACCGGGCTGTGCTTTCCACAAGCGCTGCCCGTATGCGACCGAGCGTTGCAGCACGGAAGAGCCGGCGTTGCGCCAGCTCGACAGCCGGCAGGTGGCTTGCCACTACGCCGAGCAGTTCCTCGACGGCGCGGCGTAGGCAAATCTGGAGAGCGATACAAAACACTGTGGGAGCGAGCTTGCTCGCGAAGGCGCTGGATCATTCAACATAGATGTCGCCTGATACACCGCTTTCGCGAGCAAGCTCGCTCCCACAGGGATCGCATTTCAAACAGAGTGACGTGTTAACCAAACCCCTCCCACCTCGATTGCGCATCAGTCGGGGCAGAAGGGGTTTTCTTTTGCCTGCGATTTACGTCTGGCTGTCGCCGTCGTCCGGATCATCAGTGTCCGGCTCGTCGGTGGTCGAGTCGTCATCGTCTTTACTGCCGCCCTGGTCCTGATCACCCGGCTCGGACTCAGACTTGGCGAGCATCAAGCCGCTGTGCCCGACCTGGCCGTTGAACGCCTGAGAATCGTGATCCTCGCACTCGGCCCAGGCCGTCGCGGTGCCGAGGGACAGCATGACCATCACTTTCAATAGCAATAAAACCCGTAGCAATCTGCTTTTCATAGCCGACTCCATCCTTTTTCAGGTGAGACATTCGTGCCTGACTGGCGCTGTGTGAAATCTAGTTCCGATCCATCGGGTTCACCAGATAGGACGCTAACGAGCGCGCAGAAATGCCCTCAGCAGACAGATTGCTTTCGAATAACGCCAATAGCCGGATCAGCTAAGCGAGCGGGCGCAGGCGGGTGGCCTGCCAAGTCAACGGCATGGAAATCAACACCATCAGCGCACTCGCCAGCCACACACTGTGGCCACCGAATTGACCGTACAACTGGCCACTGAGTACCGGTGACAACAGCGCACTGGCGCTCCAGCTCATAAAGAACAGGCCAAAGTACTGACCGCTTTTGCCGCCCTGAGCAAAGCGCATGGCCAGCACATTCAGCGGCGGCATGAAAAACGCCTCGCCCAAGGTCCAGATCAGCGTCGACAGGCAAACGTAAAACAGCCCGGAACCGAACGGCAACATGCCGAGCCCGCAGGCCAGCAACACACTGCCGAGCAGCATTTGCCGACGCATGCCCCAACGTTCGCCCCAGTGCGACAGCGGAATCTGCAGGGCGATCACCAACAACGCATTGAGGCCGAACTGCCAACCGATCGCCTCGGTGCTTAACTGATAGTAATCACGCAGGTAGTTGCCCAGCGTGCTGTAGACCGTGTCGAACGCGATGCCAAGCACGGCCGTCGCTGCCAACAACCAGAGGAACGGTTTGTCGCGATACGGCACCCCGGAACCTGCGTCATCAGTGGACTTTTCGTCATTGATCAGCACCGGTCGTTGCCACGTGGTGCGAACAAACCAGAGCAGCGCCAACAACGTCATCGCCGCGCTGCCAAAAAACACCCAGCGAAAATCAGTCTGCGCCAACACCCCGCCCGCCACACCGGCGGCGGCCATCCCAAGGTTGCGCGCCACCCGACTCAACGCCTGCGCACGCGAGCGCTGCGCCACCTCGCAATATTCCATGATCAGCCGCTGATGCAGCGTGCGAATAGCCCCATCGATGGTTCCACTGAGCAACAGCAATGCCGCCAGCAACGGCACTTGCGTGACCAGCCCCAGCAGAATCAGCACCCACACCGAAATAAAGAACAACGCCGCCGTCAGCCGCGCCGTGCGCACATGATCACTGAGCCAGCCACCGAGCATCGAACCGACCAGCAAACCCGCGCCATACGCCGACAGCAACCAGCCAACCGTCTCGATCGCCAGACCCAGCTCCTGACGCAGATACAGCGCCATGAACAGCTTGACCATGCTGCTCAGACGATTGATGAACAACAGCGCCGCGAGCACCCAGGCCATCACGCCGAAATAGCCGTCCAGTCGTAGCAAGTGAGTCAGGCGACTCGTCATTCCGTTGACCTCTCAAAAGCGACTTGCGTGGAGCTGGAACACTAACGGTCAGCACGCGGGTTGTCGCGTTCGAGAACATCGAGATTACAAAAAACCGAGTCGTCCTACAGCCATTGCGCGATAAAGCCGTGCCAAAGATCAAAAGCCCCTCACCCTAACCCTCTCCCAAAGGGAGAGGGAACTGACCGAGGTGTTTGGGCGAGCTACGCCGACGTGCGATACCGAGCCGAACTCAGATTCTGAATCAGATCAAAAGCCCCTCACCCTAGCCCTCTCCCGGAGGGAGAGGGGACTGACCGAGGTGTTTGGGCGAGCTACGCCGACGTGAAATACCGAGTCGAACTCAGACTTTGAAAAACACACAAATCGGCCCCCTCTCCCTCGGGAGAGGGCTGGGGTGAGGGGAAGCACCACCACAAATCCAAAGCCGAACACCCGCGCTCTTCACCACTCAACAGGATGAGCGTTAGCTCGGCTGCAGCTCTTGATCTTGA
>NZ_CDROCK010000087.1:0-14631 GCF_977020205.1 Pseudomonas sp. AIG
GCAGTGTTCAAAAGCGGGTTGAATGGTGGGGCGAGTCCATACATAGGAGCTGCCGCAGGCTGCGATCTTTTGATCTTGACCTTGATCTTAGCCGCGGGCCTTGTCGATCAGCTCGATGTACTCGGCCGCGTTGCGCTGATCCTTGATCTGCTCAACAAACGTCTGACCGTGCTCGTCTTTGCCATCAACGTCATAACCGGCAGCAACGAAGAAGCCCAGGAAGCGCTCGAAGTCATCGATACGCAGGCCACGGTAGGCCTTGATCAATTTGTGCAGCGACGGAGAGGTGGCGTCGACCGGCTCAAAATCGAGGAACAGCTTGATCTGCTCATCGCCGATCTCGTCACCAATCACT
Source organism: Pseudomonas sp. AIG (assembly GCF_977020205.1). Taxonomy (NCBI): domain Bacteria; kingdom Pseudomonadati; phylum Pseudomonadota; class Gammaproteobacteria; order Pseudomonadales; family Pseudomonadaceae; genus Pseudomonas; species Pseudomonas sp. AIG. Next base: position 356 of record NZ_CDROCK010000087.1, read on the forward strand.
TGTTTCTTATCTTTACGCATTGCCGACTCCAGCTCGCAGACATTACACGGGGCGAGCAGTTTACCCCTGCCCGGTCGCCCGGCTCAACGCGATCGCACCGCCCCGGTGTGCAAATCGGCCCAGATATGGCCGTTGGCGTAACTGAGGAACTGCACATACACGGTGTCATTGCGCAGCAGATCGATGATCACCCGGTACTGGGCCAACGGGTAATACAGCGTCAGGGTCTTGCTCTTGTCGTCGTAGATCGGCTTTTTCAGGCTTTTGCTTTCGCCATCGAAATTGACCAGCACCTGAGTGATCGTCGCGCCCTTGTTCAGGGACTTGCCTTTGAGGCGGATCATCAGCGGCGACGTGACCGGGATCGGCTGCTGATTGGACTGGCGCTGCGCGCCCACCACTACGGAGTAGTCGGTGACTTGCATGAGTTGTTGCTGCTCGGGTTCGGCATCGCGCACGGTCAGATCGTCCGGCGGCAGGAACTGGCTGTGCATCGGCGCGGCAAAAAGCGGCAGGCTGAGGGTCAGTAAAAGCGCGGCGAGGCTGCGGATCAAGAGGCGCATGACAGGCTCCGGGGGGCGGGGCCGAGCACTCTAGCATGGGTGTACAAAAACGGATCAGCACACAAAAAACAACTGTAGGAGTGAGCCTGCTCGCGATAGCGCTGTGTCAGCAACGTTGATGTTGACTGATACGACGCTATCGCGAGCAGGCTCACTCCTACAGGGGATGGTGCAGGGTCTTACATGCCCTTAACGGCAAAGATCCCGTTGGCGTTGCGCCAGTAGCCTTTGTAGTCCATGCCGTAACCGAAGATGTAACGGTCGATGCACGGCAGGCCGACGAAATCGGCTTTCAGATCCGGACGCGCCTTGCGGTCGTGGTCCTTGTCGATCAGCACGGCGGTGTGCACTTTGCGCGCGCCGGCGTGTTTGCAGAAGTCGATGATCGCGCCGAGGGTGTGACCTTCGTCGAGGATGTCGTCGATGATCAGCACATCACGGTCGATGAACGAGACTTCCGGCTTGGCTTTCCAGAACAGGTCGCCGCCGCTGGTTTCGTTACGATAACGGGTCGCGTGCAGGTAGGACGCTTCCAGCGGGAATTGCAGATGCGTCAGCAGCTTGCCGGAGAAAATCAGGCCGCCGTTCATCACGCAGAACACCACCGGGTTGCTGTCAGCCAGTTGTTCGTTGATTTGTGCACCGACACGGGCGATGGCCGCCTCGACTTCAGCTTCGGTGTACAGGCAGTCAGCCTCTCGCATGATTTGACGGATATGCTCGAGATCAGCGGACATGGCGCTCTCCAGGGGGGAATGTGGGGGGGTATGGCTGCGAAAAGCGGGCAAAGGTACGCATCTCGCGGGGCCGAATCAAGCCTTTATGGACTAACGTACAGAATGTCCTATAGGACATCACCCTCGGATAGATTAATCTAGGCCGGTTTTTTTGCCCGCCGCCGGAGTTTTTCCATGCCCATCCTCGAGATCCGCCATCCGCTGATCCGTCATAAACTCGGCCTGATGCGCCGCGCCGATATCAGCACCAAGAACTTCCGTGAGCTCGCTCAGGAAGTCGGCGCCCTGTTGACCTATGAAGCTACAAAAGATTTGCCGCTGGAGTCCTACGATATTGCAGGCTGGTGCGGCACCGTGTCGGTCGAGAAAATCGCCGGCAAGAAGATCACCGTCGTGCCGATCCTGCGCGCCGGCATCGGCATGCTTGAAGGCGTGCTGAGCCTGATCCCGGGCGCCAAGGTCTCCGCTGTGGGCGTTGCCCGCAACGAAGAAACCCTGCAAGCGCACACCTACCTGGAAAAACTGGTTCCGGAAATCGACGAACGGTTGGCGATGATCATCGACCCGATGCTCGCTACCGGCAGCTCGATGGTTGCGACCATTGATCTGTTGAAGAAAGCCGGCTGCAAGGACATCCGCGCGATGGTGCTGGTTGCCGCACCGGAAGGTATTGCAGCAGTAGAAAAAGCTCACCCGGACGTGACCATCTACACCGCGTCCATCGATGAGCGCTTGAACGAGCACGGTTACATCATCCCAGGACTTGGCGACGCCGGTGACAAGATCTTCGGCACCAAGCAGAAGGACGCGTGACCATGCAGCAAGAGTTCAACGATCCGCTCTGGCGCACGGTGCTGTCCGGCGCCCAGATGCTGTTCGTGGCTTTCGGCGCCCTGGTGCTGATGCCGCTGATCACGGGCCTGGACCCGAACGTGGCACTGTTTACCGCGGGTTTAGGGACGATCCTGTTCCAGATCGTCACCGGGCGTCAGGTGCCGGTGTTTCTGGCGTCGAGCTTCGCTTTCATCACCCCGATCATTCTCGCCAAGGGCCAGTTCGGCCTCGCCGCGACCATGGGCGGGGTGATGGCGGCCGGTTTCGTCTACACCTTCTTAGGCCTTGCCGTGAAGATCAAAGGCACCAGTTTCATCGACCGTCTGCTGCCACCGGTGGTGATTGGTCCGGTGATCATTTCCATTGGCCTGGCCATGGCGCCGATTGCCGCGAACATGGCGATGGGCAAGGCGGGCGACGGTTCTGAACTGATCCACTACCAGACCGCGATGCTGATCTCGATGCCGGCACTGCTGACCACGTTGATCGTGGCGGTGTTCGGTAAAGGCATCTTCCGTCTGGTGCCGATCATTTCCGGCGTGCTGGTCGGTTTTGGTATGGCGTTCTATTTCGGCGTCGTTGATACCGCGAAGATTGCCGCCGCGCCATGGTTTGCGATCCCGCATTTCACCGCGCCGGAGTTCAACTGGCAGGCGATTCTGTTCATCGTTCCGGTGGCATTGGCCCCGGCCATTGAACACATCGGCGGCGTGATTGCCGTCGGCAGCGTGACCGGTCGTGACTACCTGAAGAAGCCGGGCCTGCATCGCACCCTGCTCGGTGACGGCATTGCTACCACCGCCGCCGGTCTGTTCGGCGGTCCGCCAAACACCACCTACGCCGAAGTGACGGGCGCGGTGATGCTGACCAAGAACTACAACCCGAAAATCATGACCTGGGCGGCGATCTTCGCCATCAGCCTGGCGTTCATCGGCAAGTTCGGCGCGCTGCTGCAAAGCATTCCGGTGCCGGTGATGGGCGGGATTCTGTGCCTGTTGTTCGGTTCAATCGCCGCGGTGGGCATGAACACCCTGATCCGTCACAAGATCGATCTGGGCGAAGCGCGCAATCTGGTGATCGTCTCGGTGACGTTGGTGTTCGGGATTGGCGGTGTGCTGGTCGGCACCGGTACCGGTCCGGACGACTTCGGCCTCAAAGGCATCGCGCTGTGCGCGGTGGTGGCGATTGCGCTGAACCTGATTCTGCCGGGCAATGATGGCTGGAAGAACAAGAAGGCGGATGAGCCGCTGATCTAAAACTTTAGATCTGATCGTTCCCACGCTCTGCGTGGGAATGCAGCCCGTGACGCTCCGCGTCACTGGACGCAGAGCGTCCCTAGAGGCATTCCCACGCAGAGCGTGGGAACGATCATCACAACGCCAGCGGCGCTCGTTCGCAGAGGGTTGCCAACGCCTTCGCCCATTGCCGGTCGTCGTTCAGGCACGGCACCAACACCAATTCCTCGCCCCCCGCTTCGCGGAACTGTTCCTTGCCGCGATCACCGATCTCTTCCAGCGTCTCGATGCAGTCGGCGACAAACGCCGGGCACATCACCAGAATCTTCTTCACGCCGCTTTTCGCCAGTTCATCCAGCCGCGCTTCGGTGTACGGTTCGATCCACTTGGCCCGGCCCAGACGCGACTGAAACGACACCGACCACTTGCCCTCCGGCAAGCCCATGCGCTCAGCGAACAACGCTGCGGTACGCAGGCATTGCGCGCGATAACAGGTCGCCAATACCGCAGGCGAAGCGTTCTTGCAGCAGTCGTCATTCTTGAAGCAATGATTGCCGGTCGGATCGAGTTTGGTCAGATGCCGCTCGGGCAAACCGTGGAAGCTCAGCAGCAAGTGATCGTAATCCTGCTGCAGATGCGGCTTCGCGCTTTCAACCAGCGCATCGAGATATTCCGGCTGATCGTAGAACGGCTGCAGCACCGACAGTTGCACGTCGAGTTTCTTCTGCCGGATTACCCGTTTCGCTTCTTCGATCACCGTGGTTGTGGTGCTGTCGGCGAACTGTGGATACAGCGGCGCCAGCGTGATGCGCTTGTGCCCCGCCGCAACCAGTTTGAGCAAGCAGGTTTCAATCGACGGCTCGCCGTAACGCATCGCCAACTCGACCGGGCCGTGGGTCCACTGCGAGGTCATCTGCTGTTGCAGGCGACGGCTGAGCACCACCAGCGGCGAACCCTCCTCCCACCAGATCGACGCATAGGCGTGGGCCGATTGCTCTGGGCGTTTGATCAGGATCAGCGACACCAGCAGACGCCGCACCGGCCATGGCAGGTCGATCACATACGGGTCCATCAGGAATTGATTGAGGTAGCTGCGCACATCGGCCACCGAGGTAGAGGCCGGGGAACCCAGGTTGACCAGAAGCAAGGCGTGATCGGTCATGCAACGTCCTATTTCAGAGGCGGCTGGAGAGATCATCCAGAGCCGCGCGTAAATCCGTGAACTGGAAAGTGAAACCCGCTTCCAGCAAGCGTGCCGGCATAGCCTTCTGGCCGCCGAGCAACAACAAAGACATCTCACCGAGGCCGACCTTCAGCGCCAGCGTCGGCATCGGCATGAACGCCGGGCGGTGTAAAACGCTGCCCAGCGTCTTGGCAAATTCGCGATTGCGCACCGGTTGCGGTGCGCACGCATTATAAGGACCAGCGGCCTGCTCGCGGTGCAGAAGAAAATCAATCAGGGCGATTTGATCGTTGATATGAATCCACGGCATCCACTGCCGACCATTGCCCAACGGCCCGCCCAGACCGAGTTTGAACGGCAACAGCAAGCGCGACAAAAAGCCGCCCTCGGCCGACAGCACCAGCCCGGTTCGCACCAGCACCACGCGGATGCCCTGCGCTTCGGCGCGCAGTGCGGTTTCCTCCCAGGCGATGCACAACTGGCTGGCGAAATCGTCGATCACCGGCGGCGATTCTTCGGTCAACTCGCGCTCACCACCGTCGCCATACCAGCCGATCGCCGAACCGGAGATCAGCAGCGGCGGTTTCTGCGCTCGCGTGTCGAGCCAGGCCAACAGCGTTTCTGTGAGTTTGATACGGCTGCTCCACAGCAACGCTTTGCGGCGATGGGTCCACGGCCGATCGGCAATTGGCGCGCCAGCCAGATTGATGATCGCGTCCACGGATTCTTCGCCGAGGTCTTCCAGACGCGCGATGCCACGCACCTGCGCACCGCAAATCTTCGCGACTTTCTCCGGCTCGCGGCTCCACACCGTCAAGCGATGCCCCTGCTGCAACCAGTGTCGGCAGAGCTGACGTCCGATCAAACCAGTACCGCCGGTCAGCAATATGTGCATCACATCTCCCTCGCGTGGCGTTTAACCCGGATCACTAGTCTATTTTTATAAGCAGGGATCTTTTCTATCGGGCAGGCTCTATTGTTTAACCATAGGCCAAGCTGTCAGAACGAGAACGCTAGAAGTTATACCAAAAAACAAAATTGTACAGGTTTCATCCACGGCGTAGTCTGTACAGAAAGGTAAACGAGGCCCCTATGACTGTACCTATCGCAATCATCGGCACCGGCATCGCCGGGCTCTCCGCCGCCCAGGCTCTGACAGAGAGCGGGCATACCATCCAATTATTCGACAAGAGTCGCGGCAGCGGCGGCCGCATGTCGAGCAAGCGCAGCGACGCTGGCTCGCTGGACATGGGCGCGCAATATTTCACCGCCCGTGACCGGCGCTTCGTCACCGAAGTGCAGCGTTGGCAAAGCCAGGGCTGGGTCGCCGAGTGGACGCCACAGCTCTACACCTACCAGGGCGGGCAGCTGAATCTGTCGCCGGACGAGCAGACCCGCTGGGTCGGCACGCCGCGCATGAGCGCCATCACCCGTGGTTTGCTCGACGGTCTGGAAGTGCATTTCGCCTGCCGGATTACCGAAGTTTTTCGCGGTGAAGAGCACTGGCATTTGCAAGACGCCGAAGGCTTCACCCACGGGCCGTTCAGCCACGTGGTGATTGCCACGCCAGCGCCGCAAGCGACGGCATTACTGGCCGCTGCGCCGAAGCTGGCCGGTGCCGCCGCCGGGGTGAAAATGGAGCCGACCTGGGCCGTCGCCCTCGCCTTCGAAACGCCGCTGGATACGCCGATCGAAGGCTGCTTCGTACAAGACAGCCCACTCGACTGGCTGGCGCGCAACCGCAGCAAACCGGGACGCGACACCACCCTCGACACGTGGGTGCTGCATGCCACCAGCGCGTGGAGCCGGCAACACATCGACCTGTCCAAGGAAGCGGTGATCGAGCATCTGCACGGTGCGTTTGCCGAATTGCTGCACAGCGCCATGCCCGCGCCAACCTTCAGCCTCGCCCACCGCTGGCTCTACGCACGTCCGGCGACGGGCCACGAATGGGGCACCCTGGCCGATGCCGATCTGGGTTTGTATGCTTGCGGCGACTGGTGCCTGTCCGGGCGCGTCGAAGGCGCTTGGCTCAGTGGCCAGGAAGCAGCGCGACGCTTGCACGAACACCTGCAATGAACCGCATCAATCCGCGTAAATTGCTGCTGTCGAAATGGACAGCAGCCCACCCGCAGAATCGTGAAAAACACTTTCTGGTGACAGAGCTGTTTCGCGACGAGGAAGGCACGGTGCTGGAGGTTGAGTTGCAGGCGGTGTTGACCCAACGTGCTGAGCGACTCGATTGGCAGACACTACAAAACAACGCTGAATGGCTGCAAGGCTGGAAATAGCCACCGACCATTGTGGGAGCGAGCTTGCTCGCGAATGCGGATTAACATTCAACAGATGCATTGAATGACATACCGCTATCGCGAGCAGGCTCACTCCTACAGGAATCGCATCAACCAAAAAAGTTATACAAATAATTTGACTTGTACACCCACGAATCTATGCTGAAGAAAGTTGTACAGAGATTTGCCTCTGTACAGGTACAGATTCGAGGTGCCCATGTCAGATCCTTGCGTAGCCAAGCCAAAAATCGCCATCAGCGCCTGCCTGCTGGGTGCCGAGGTACGCTACAACGGTGGCCACAAGGAATCACGCCTGTGCAGCCGTACCCTCACCGAGCATTTCGACTTCGTCCCGCTGTGTCCGGAAGTGGCGATCGGCTTGGGCATTCCCCGCGAGCCGATCCGCCTCGTCGGCGATCCAGAACATCCTGAAGCCATTGGCACGGTCAACCCAACGATCAACGTCACCCAGCCACTGGCCGAATACGGCGAGAAAATGGCCGCTGAACTCGACGACATCTGCGGCTACATCTTCATGCAGCAATCGCCGTCCTGCGGCCTGGAACGGGTCAAGGTCTACCACACCAACGGCGCCCCGGTGAACGGCGGCGGGCGCGGGATTTACGCCCAGGCGTTCTGCGCACAGCACCCGGATCTGCCCGTGGAAGAAGCCGGGCGCCTCAACGATCCGGTGCTGCGCGAAAATTTCATCACCCGTGTGTTCGCCTACAGCGAATGGCAACAAGTCCTCGCTGGCGGCCTGAGCCGTCGCGCCCTCACCGAATTTCATTCGCGCTACAAATACTTGCTGATGGCGCACAACCCGCTGCAATACAAAGCGCTGGGCAAACTGCTCGGCAACATGGCCGACACCGATCCCGTCGAACTCGGCCCACGCTACTTCAGCGAGCTGATGGCAGCGTTGAAGAAATGCGCCACCCGCGGCACCCACAGCAATGTTCTGCAGCACATCAGCGGTTATCTGAAACAGGCGATCAGCGCCGAAGACAAACAGGAAATGCAACACGTCATCGGCCAGTACCGCCAAGGCATCGTGCCGCTGGTGGTGCCGTTGACATTGCTCAAGCATCACTTTCGCCTCCATCCGGATTCGTACATCGCGCAACAGGTTTACCTGCAACCGCACCCGGAAAACCTCAGCCTGCGAAACGCAATCTAATGAACGACAAACTCGATAGCAGTGCCCAGGAAGACCTTGGCGCTGATTTTAAAAAAGCCCTCGACGAGGGCTGGCTGCCGATCCGCGAAGTCGCGCGGCAGACCGGCGTCAACGCCATCACCCTACGGGCATGGGAACGCCGCTACGGGCTAGTGGTCCCGCAACGCACGCCCAAGGGGCACCGGCTCTACTCGGCCGAACATGTGCAGCGAATTCTGACCATCCTCACCTGGCTCAACCGTGGCGTGGCAGTCAGTCAGGTCAAACCACTGCTCGACACGCCACAGGCGTTCAGCGAATCGGTGGAAAACGACTGGCAACGCTTGCGCCAGACGTTGCTGACCGCCGTCACGCAACTCAGTGAACGCAGCCTCGATGACAGCGTCAATCAGGCCATGGCCCTCTATCCGCCACGCACGTTGTGCGAGCAATTGCTGATGCCGCTGCTGGCTGAACTGGAGCAGCGCTGGCAGGGCCAATTCGGCGCGCAGATGGAGCGCCTGTTCTTTTATTCGTGGTTACGCAGCAAATTCGGCGCACGCATCTACCATAACAATCGTCAGTTGAATGGCGCCCCGCTGTTGTTAATCAATCACTCCGACCTGTCACTGGAACCTCATCTGTGGCTATGCGCGTGGCTGATCAGTAGCGCTGATTGTCCGGTGCAAGTGTTTGACTGGCCGTTGCCGGCGGGAGAACTGGCACTGGCTGTCGAACACCTGCAAGCCCGTGGCGTACTGCTGTATTCCAGCAAAGCCATGAACCTTGCGCAGTTGCCGAAACTATTGACGGGGGCGAGTTGCCCAAAACTGATCGTCGGACCAACGGTATGCATCCACCACGCCGAGTTGTCCGTAAGAACTTCCGAGATTGTTGATTTGTTCCTGGCTGAAGATCCGCTGATGGCGCACCAGGTACTCGTTCAGCGTGGGCTGATTTAATGGACGCAGTGAGTTCCGACATGCAATTGATCTGGCTGCGCAGCGACCTGCGCCAACATGACAACACTGCCCTCGCGGCCGCCGCCGCGCGCGGCCCGACGGTCGCCGTGTACCTGTTGAGCCCCCAGCAGTGGCTGGAACATGACGATGCGCCGTGCAAGGTCGACTTCTGGTTGCGCAACCTGCGTGAGCTGAGCGCCAGCCTTGGCCAACTCAACATCCCGTTGCTGATTCGCACTGCAACCCATTGGGATCAAGCCCCGGCGGAACTGCTCAAACTCTGCCGGCAACTGAAGATTGCGGCGGTTCACGTCAATGAAGAATATGGCGTCCACGAAAGCCGTCGCGATGCAGCGGTAGGCGAAACACTAAAGGCCGAAGGCATCACCTTTCACAGCTATCTCGACCAGTTGCTGTTCAAACCCGGCACGGTGCTGACCAAGACCGACAGTTACTTCAAGGTGTTCAGCCAGTTTCGCAAAGTCTGTTACGAACGCCTGCATCGCTCGATGCCCGCGTTGGTCAAGGCCCCAGGTAAACAGGCAAAACTGGCGATAGACAGCGACCCGATTCCCGACGCCGTCAAAGGCTTCTCCACCCCGAGCCAATCCCTGCGCGATCTGTGGCCCGCCGGCGAACAGGAAGCCCGACGCCGCCTCGACACCTTCACCGACGCGCAGATCGATTACTACCAGAGCGAACGCGACTTCCCGGCCAAACCCGGCACCAGTCAGCTCTCGGCGTATCTCGCTGCCGGCGTGATCTCACCGCGCCAATGCCTGCACGCCGCCCTGCAAAGCAATCAGGGCGAGTTCGAAAGCGGCAAGGTCGGTGCGGTCACCTGGATCAACGAGCTGCTGTGGCGCGAGTTCTACAAACACATCCTGGTCGGCTATCCACGGGTCTCGCGGCACCGCGCCTTTCGCCCGGAAACCGAAGCCCTCGCCTGGCGTGATGCGCCGGACGATCTCGCCGCGTGGCAAGAGGCGCGCACCGGGCTGCCGATCATCGATGCGGCCATGCGCCAATTGCTCGAAACCGGCTGGATGCACAATCGCCTGCGCATGGTCGTGGCGATGTTCCTGACCAAAAACCTGTTGATCGACTGGCGCGAAGGCGAGCGCTTTTTCATGCGCCACCTCATCGACGGCGATCTGGCGGCGAACAACGGTGGCTGGCAATGGAGTTCGTCGACGGGCACCGATTCGGCGCCGTACTTCCGCATCTTCAACCCGTTGAGCCAGTCGGAAAAATTCGACAGCGAAGGCCTGTTCATCAAGCACTGGCTGCCGGAACTGGCCGACCTCAACAAAAAACAAGTGCACAACCCTGCCGACGTCGGTGGGTTGTTCGGCGCTGCGGATTATCCGTCGCCGATCGTCAACCTCAGCACCTCACGCCAAAGGGCCTTGGCAGCCTTCAAGAACCTGCCTGCGCGTACGTCTACAGGAGGCGACGATGAGTGAATTCCTGCGCCGCTTCGCCCGGCAATTTTCAGCGTTGAACAAAGACAACCTGCAAAGCCTGGGCGAGCTGTACAGCGATGACATTCACTTCACCGACCCGCTGCACGAAGTGCAGGGGCTGGCACAGCTTCGCGACTACTTCGGCGAGCTATACGCCAACGTCAGCGAGCTGCGTTTCGACTTTCATGGTTTCGACCAGATCGGCGACTGCGAAGGCTACTTGCGCTGGGTCATGAGTTATCGCCACCCGCGTCTGGCGGGTGGCCGCGTGATTCGCGTCAGCGGTTGCTCGCACTTGCTGTGGCACGACAAGGTTTATCGCCATCGGGATTATTTTGATGCCGGGGCGCTGCTGTATGAACACTTGCCAGTATTGGGCCGGGTCATCGCCTGGCTGAAAAGGAGAATGGGATGAGTCGTACACCTCCACGGCGTTATTGGTTGACCGGGGCCAGCAGTGGCATCGGCGCCGCGCTGGCTGAAGAGATCCTGAAAACCGGCGCGCACCTGGCGGTCAGTTCCCGTCAGATCGCCCCGCTCAAGGTCTTGTCGCAACGCTATCCGGGGCAGGTTTTGGTGGTACCGGGGGATCTGACCAACAGCCAGACGGTGCGCGAAATCGGCGAGCAGATCGCCGAGGACTGGGGTTCGCTGGACTCGGTGATTCTCAACGCTGGCACCTGCGAATACGTCGATGCCAAACAGTTCGACTCCTCGATCATCGAGCATGTGGTGCGTACCAATCTGCTCGCCAGCAGTTATTGCATCGAGGCCGCGCTGCCGCTGCTGCGCAAAGGCACCGCGCCGCATCTGATCGGGGTAGCCAGTTCGGTCACCTACCTGCCGCTGCCACGGGCCGAAGCCTACGGCGCCTCGAAGGCCGGTTTGCGTTACCTGTTCGAATCGCTGCGCATTGATCTGGCCGACGAAGGCATTGAAGTCACCGTGGTCAGCCCCGGTTTTGTCGAAACGCCGCTGACTGCCAAAAACGATTTCCCCATGCCGTTGAGCTGGCCTGTGGATAAAGCCGCGCGGCACATCTTCGCCAAGCTCAAGGACCGGCCGCTGGAAATCGCCTTTCCGGCACTGTTCATGGCCGCGTTGTGGCCGCTGTCGAAACTTCCGTCGCGGGTACAACTGGCAATCGGCAAGCGCATGGTGCGCAAGTCACCTCCGCTGACGGATCCGACATGAAAATTGCCATCGTCGGCAGCGGGATCGCCGGGCTGACTTGCGCCCACCTGCTCAATCGCCGGCACGAGATCACGGTGTTCGAGGCCAGCGACTGGGTCGGTGGCCACACGCACACCGTCGACGTCACCGTCGCAGGACGGCAGTACGCCGTGGACACTGGCTTCATCGTCTTCAACGACTGGACCTACCCGAACTTCATCCGTTTGCTCGGCCAGCTCGGCGTGGCGTTCAAACCGACGGAAATGAGTTTCTCGGTGACCGACCCGGACACCGGTCTGGAATACAACGGCAATAACCTCAACAGCCTCTTCGCCCAGCGCAGCAATCTGTTTTCACCGGGGTTCTGGGGCATGTTGCGCGACATTCTGCGCTTCAACAAAGAAGCCCAGCGCGACCTCGTCGAACTGCGCATCGCTGCCGACACCACCCTTGACGACTACCTCAAGGCTGGCGGTTACGGTGAACGCTTCATCCTGCATTACATCGTGCCGATGGGTTCGGCGATCTGGTCGATGCCAATGGCGGAAATGCTCAATTTCCCGCTGCAGTTTTTCGTGCGGTTCTTCAAGAACCATGGGCTGTTGTCGGTCAGTGATCGTCCGCAGTGGCAAGTCATCGAAGGCGGTTCCAGCGCTTATGTCGCGCCGCTGACTGCAGCGTTCAAGGACAGGATTCGCCTCAATTGCCCGGTCACGCGGGTTGATCGTGACGTGCATGGCGTAGTTATCCACAGCCCGGCAGGCCTCGAACACTTCGATCAGGTGGTATTCGCCTGCCACAGCGATCAAGCGTTGCAACTGCTGGCGGTCCCGAGCGATGCCGAACGCGCGATCCTCGGCGCCCTGCCCTACGCCGACAATGAAGTGGTGCTGCACACCGACACGCGTTTACTGCCCACGCGAAAACTGGCCTGGGCCAGCTGGAACTATCGCCTCAGTGGCGCCGGCCATACTCACGCCGCCGTCACCTACGACATGAACATTCTGCAGGGCATTCAGAGCGACACCACGTTCTGCGTCAGCCTCAATCAGAGCGCCGGCATCAGCCCGGACAAAGTGCTTGCCCGTTACACCTATGCCCATCCGCAATTCAGCCTCGCAGCAGCGGCCGCACAGCAACGCTGGGGCGAACTCGATGGCGCGCAGCACACGCATTATTGCGGCGCCTATTGGGCCAACGGTTTTCATGAGGACGGTGTGGTCAGCGCCTTGCGTGTGGCCGCCGCGTTTGGGGAAACCCTATGAACAGCGCCCTGTACAGCGGCTGGATCGGCCATCGGCGTTTTTCGCCGCGCCGCCATGAGTTCCGCTACCGGATCGGTTTGCTCTACCTCGATCTCAGTGAACAGGACGCCGTGCTTGCACTGTCACCGCTGGCCGGGCGCAGTCGCTTTGCGCCGTTTTCATTTCGCGAGACTGACTACCTGAAGACTTTTACCAGCCGTGGCATGCGCCTGATCGATGCCGTGCGTCAGCAGGTCGGGCTCGCTATCGGCCATGAACCGCAAGGCTCGATTTGCCTGCTGACCCAGGCGCGCAGTTGGGGGCTGTCGTTTAATCCGGTGAGTTTCTTTTACTGCCATGAGGCCGACGGGCAACTCGCCGCGATTGTCTGCGAAGTCACCAACACGCCGTGGCGCGAGCGCTATCACTACGTGCTGCCGGCGCGCACGCCCGTCGATCTGCAGGATTTTCACCAGCACTTCGCCGTGGCCAAGGCCTTTCACGTTTCGCCGTTCTTGCCGCGCGATCTCGAATATCGCATGAGTTTCAGTCCCGCCGCGCAAACCCTCGGTGTGCACATGGCCGACTGGCAAGGCGAGCAAAAACTGTTCGACGCCACACTCAATCTGCAACGCGAAAATCTTGATCGTCGCAGCCTGCATCGTTACTTGCGGCGCTTTCCGTGGATGACCGCGAAAACTGCCTTGGCGATTTACTGGCAGGCACTGCGCCTGCTGCTCAAACGCGTACCGCTCTTTGCTCATCAGGCTGCCGACGGCAGTTTTCAAACCGCCACTGTGCCTCCCAAGGAGCACCGCCATGAAATCCTCTAGTCTGTCGGTCAGTCGGCTCAGCACCAACGGTTTGACCGGGTCGCTGCTGCGCCGTGGCGTGTTGCGCCAATTGGCCCAACTGAAAAACGGGCAACTGCTGGTGGTCGAGGATGGCGAACGGCTGATGTTCGGTACACCGGGCAGTGCTTTGCTCGGGGAAATCCATGTGCTGGATCCGGCCGTCTGGGGCATGGTCGCCGGCAACGGTTCGATTGGTGCCGGTGAGGCTTTTATCCACGGTTATTGGAGTTCACCGGATCTGACGGCGGTGGTCCGCGTGTTCGTCAGTAATCTCGACGTGCTCGATGCCATGGAGGGCGGCCTGGCACGCCTCGGCCGGCCGTTGGTGCAAGGCCTGCATTGGCTCAACCGCAATACGCGCAAGGGTTCGCAGAAAAACATCGCCGCGCACTACGACCTCGGCAACGATCTGTTCGAGCAATTTCTTGATCCGACCATGATGTATTCGGCGGCGCAGTTCCTTACGCCAGAGGACAGCCTCGAACAGGCGCAGTTGAACAAACTGCAGCGGATCTGCCAGAAGCTCGCGCTGCAACCCGGCGACCATCTGCTCGAGATCGGCACCGGTTGGGGCA
>NZ_CDROCK010000088.1:0-14501 GCF_977020205.1 Pseudomonas sp. AIG
TCCCCTCTCCCTCCGGGAGAGGGCTAGGGTGAGGGTTGGCTTTTGGCTGTTTAAATCTGTGTCAGATAACCAGAACCTTCCCACAATGTTTTCAGGTTGTCCGTCGGACGTGGGCTCTCTAGGCTCTGGTTGTCGCTGAATGTTCAGTGATCGGGTGTGAGAACCCGCCGAGCTTGAAACTAGCACCAGTAAGACCATAATTGCGGCCGGCGTATTCGCTGTCGCAATGCCTTATGGCGGCTGTGTGCGGGCAGACTTCGGTCTGGCCGGTTTTCTGCTCACCGGTTTCTCACTCCGCACATAGCTGCCACCCTTTGCCACGTGAGAAATGGCTAAGGGCGGCTCGAATGACGAGCAGATTTATATGAAAGATAAAATTGTCCCCGATCCCCCCCTCGAACCCACAACCCCACTCGAAGACGCCATCCGCGCCGACGACCAGATCAAAACCCGCGAAGCCATCAAACGCGCCCTGGATTTCTACCTCAGCCCCGAACCCCTCAAACCCCGGCAGCCCAGCACGATGTTCCTGATCCAGCCGAACATCGACACCGAAAGTCTGTTGGCGCATGCCTGTGAATCACTGGCGTCGGCGAACACGTTAACCGGTAACTTTGCCGATCAACTGGGCCGGCCCGAGCGTAATACGGCGTTGGCGATTCAGCAGATCATCATGCTGGCCGAGTTGGCGGTGAATCGGGCGCTGGATCGGGTTGATCCGCAGACATAATCAGTCTGCTCCACCGCGTTATCGTTCTTCGCGAGCAAGCTCGCTCCCACAGGTGGAATGCATTTCAAACTGTGGGAGCGAGCTTGCTCGCGAAGACGGTGGTTCATCCACAGCAAATCCCAGGCACAAAAAAACCGCCGATCATTCACCGATCGGCGGTTTTTCATTCAGACCAGATCAAATCACTGCATCAACACTTCAATCGAGCCATCGGCCGTCATGCTGACCTGGCTGGTGCCCGCTTCAACTTCCGGCGTCACCGGCGCCGAGTCCATGGCCGCCGCTTTCATCATCATCGGCGCGCGCAGGTACGGTTGTGGATAACCGTTGCTGTTGAGGTTCAGGTTGACGATTTTGTAACCCTTGCCGCCCAGTGCATCGGTGGCCAGTTGGGCGCGGGCCTTGAAGGCGGTCACGGCTTCTTTGAGCAATTGGTCTTCACTGGATTTACGGGTCGGGTCGGCGATGGCGAAGTCCATGCCGCCCATTTTCAGATCACCGAGCAGTTCGCCGGTGAGTTTGGACAGCGCGGCAAAGTCAGAGCTTTCCAGGCGCAGTTCGGCGCGTTCACGCCAGCCGGTGATCTTCTGGCCCTTGGTGTCGTAGATCGGGTAACTGTTGCGGCTGCCTTGGCGCAGAGTGATGTCTTTGACTTGCTTGGCCTGGGCCAAGGCCTTGTTCATGGTGGTGCTGATGTCGGCGGCGAGTTTGGCCGGGTCGGTGTTTTGTTCTTCGGTGTAGAGGGTGACGATCATCAGGTCGCGGGCGACTTCCGTGCTGACTTCGGCGCGCAGGGAAATCTGGTTGTAGTGCAGCTCATCGGCGGCCAGGGCCGGAAGGCTGGCGACGCTGCCGACGGTCAGGGCGAGAAGGGCGGCGCTGCGGCGAAATGTGTGCATGAAAGCTCCTTGATGAGGGCGCAGGTGATGGTTCGGGGGCCTGCGTGAAACCATCAGACTCTAGCTTTTATGATCCGGTTCGCCCAGTTACAACTTCTATACACATCGCCGGGGCCGCTGCGCAGCCCTTCGCGAGCAGGCTCGCGCCCACCTTTGAAATGCATTCCCCCTGTGGGAGCGAGCTTGCTCGCGAAGAGGCCCTTATAGCCGCCGAAGATGTTTTCGCCATGTGGTCGTTTGCCGCACTTTCGCCTCTCGGGCGCGCGGCTTGGTTATACTCCGTGCGATCCGCCTGGAGCGCTCATCAGGAGAGCTCATGCTCGCCCCCGTACAACTGACTTCCGCCACTCGCCAGAACCTCTGGCGACTGACTTTCATCCGCACTCTGGTGCTCGCCGCGCAGGCTGGCTCCGTTGGCTTGGCCTACTGGCTGCAGTTGTTGCCGTTGCCGTGGGTGCAACTGGCGATGACCCTCGGCTGCTCGACGCTGCTTTGTGTGTTCACCGCCGTGCGCTTGCGCACTTCGTGGCCGGTGACCGAACTTGAATACGCCCTGCAACTGGCCTGTGATCTGGTGATCCACAGTGCGCTGCTGTATTTCTCCGGCGGTTCGACCAACCCGTTTGTTTCTTATTACCTGGTGCCACTGACCATCGCTGCGGTGACGCTGCCGTGGCGTTATTCGGTGATCTTGTCCGGCATCGCGCTGGCGCTGTACACCGTGATGTTGACGCGTTTCTATCCACTGGAAACCTTGCCGGTCGCTCGCGAGAATCTGCAGATCTACGGCATGTGGCTGAGCTTTGCACTGGCAGCGGCGGTGATTACGTTCTTCGCCGCACGCATGGCTGAAGAGCTACGCCGTCAGGAAGAATTACGTGCGATCCGTCGTGAAGAAGGCCTGCGTGATCAGCAATTGTTGGCCGTCGCCACCCAGGCCGCCGGCGCCGCCCATGAACTCGGCACGCCGCTGGCGACCATGAGCGTGTTGCTCAAGGAGATGCAGCAGGATCATCCCGACCCGATGCTGCAGGACGATCTGAAAGTGCTGCAGGATCAGGTCAAGCTCTGCAAGGAAACCTTGCAGCAACTGGTGCGGGCCGCCGAAGCCAATCGTCGCCTGGCCGTCGAGATGCAGGATGTCACCGACTGGCTCGACGAAGCGTTGAACCGTTGGCACCTGATGCGTCCGGAGGCCAGTTATCGCTTCCACCGCCTCGGCCAAGGCACCGTGCCGCGCATGGCGCCGCCGCCGGATCTGACTCAGGCGCTGTTGAATCTGCTCAACAACGCCGCCGATGCCTGCCCGGAAAATCTCAAAGTGACCCTGGACTGGGACGTCGAGAACCTGACCATCAGCATTCGTGACCACGGCGCCGGTGTGCCGCTGGCCATCGCCGAGCAGATCGGCAAACCGTTTTTTACCACCAAGGGCAAAGGTTTCGGCCTGGGCCTGTTTTTGAGCAAGGCCAGCGTGACACGCGCCGGCGGCTCAGTGAAACTCTATAGTCATGAGGAAGGCGGCACGCTCACCGAGCTGCGCCTGCCCCACGGCGCCCGAGGAGACCAACATGAGTGACGAAATCCAAGTCGAAGGCGAAGAACTGCCGCATTTGCTGCTGGTCGACGACGACGCAACGTTTACCCGAGTGATGGCCCGTGCCATGGCTCGCCGTGGCTTTCGCGTCAGCACTGCCGGTTCTGCCGAGGAAGGCCTGACCATCGCCCAGGCCGATCTGCCTGATTACGCCGCGCTCGACCTGAAAATGGACGGCGACTCCGGTCTGGTGCTGTTGCCCAAACTGCTGGAGTTGGACCCGGAAATGCGCGTGGTGATCCTCACCGGTTATTCGAGCATTGCCACTGCGGTCGAAGCAATCAAGCGCGGCGCGTGCAACTACCTGTGCAAACCGGCCGACGCCGACGATGTGCTGGCTGCGTTGCTGTCCGAGCACGCCGACCTCGACAGTCTGGTGCCGGAAAACCCGATGTCGGTCGACCGCCTGCAGTGGGAACACATCCAGCGCGTGCTCACCGAACACGAAGGCAACATCTCCGCCACTGCCCGTGCCCTGGGCATGCACCGCCGCACCTTGCAGCGCAAACTGCAGAAGCGCCCGGTTCGTCGCTGAACCTGCGCTGAACGACTATCGCCAGCCCTCGCGATAAAACGCACCGATCTACTATGATCGGTGCGTGTCTGTTCTTTTCTATATCGAGCCTTATCCATGAATCAGAACGCTGAATATTCCGCGGTCAACGATGCTGTGCGCGGGCAGTTTTTTCGTAAAGTGTGGGCGATGACCACGCCTTACTGGCGCAGCGAAGAGAAGGGCAAGGCCTGGACGTTGCTGATTGCCGTGATCGCGCTGTCGCTGTTCAGCGTGGCGATTTCGGTGTGGATCAACAGTTGGTACAAGGATTTCTACAACGCGCTGCAGAAGAAGGATGAGGCCGCGTTCTGGCAATTGATCCTGTATTTCTGCGGGATTGCCACGGTGGCGATCCTCGGTGCGGTGTATCGTCTCTACCTGACACAGATGCTGACGATTCGCTGGCGGGCGTGGTTGACCGAGAACCACTTCAAGCGCTGGCTCGGCCACAAAAACTACTATCAGCTGGAGCAGGGCGGTTACACCGATAACCCGGATCAGCGGATTTCCGAAGACCTCAACACCTTCACCGCCAACACCCTGAGCCTGGGCCTTGGGCTGATCCGAACCGTGGTCAGTCTGGTGTCGTTCTCGATCATTTTGTGGGGCGTGTCGGGCAGCATTGAAGTGTTCGGCATCGAGATTCCCGGTTATATGTTCTGGTGTGCGCTGATTTATGCCGCCGTCGGCAGTTGGCTGACGCACCTGATCGGTCGACGCTTGATCGGCCTGAACAACCAACAACAACGCTTCGAAGCGGACCTGCGTTTCTCCATGGTGCGCGTGCGAGAGAACGCCGAAAGCATTGCCTTGTACAACGGCGAGCCGAACGAAAATCGTCGTTTGAGCAGCCGTTTCGGGCTGGTCTGGCACAACTTCTGGGACATCATGCGCGTGTCCAAGCGCCTGACGTTCTTCACTTCCGGCTACGGCCAGATCGCCATTATTTTCCCATTCATCGTCGCGGCCCCACGTTATCTGGCGGGCAAGATCGAGCTGGGCGAGCTGATGCAAATCAACTCGGCGTTCGGCAACGTGCAGGAGAATTTCAGCTGGTTCATCAGTGCGTATTCGGATCTGGCCGCGTGGCGCGCGACGTGTGATCGTCTGCTGAGTTTCCGTCAGGCCATGACCGACAACGAAGAGCGCACCCCGGCCATTGATGTGCAGAATCAGGGCAGCGAATTGAAGGTGCACAACCTCGGTCTGGATCTGGCCGATGGCCGTCATCTGCTGACCAGCGCCGACATGACCGTCGAACCGGGTGAACGGGTGATGCTCAGCGGCCGTTCCGGCAGCGGCAAGTCGACGCTGCTGCGGGCGATGGGGCATTTGTGGCCGGCAGGGCACGGCAACATCCGTTTGCCGGCGGCGCGTTATCTGTTCCTGCCGCAAAAGCCGTATCTGCCGATTGGCACTCTGCGCGAGGCGTTGAGTTATCCACAACCGGGCGACACTTACGCGCCGGAACGTTATGCACAAGTGCTGGAGACCTGCCGCTTGCCGCATCTGGTCGCGCGGCTGGACGAGGCCAATCACTGGCAACGCATGCTCTCGCCGGGCGAGCAGCAACGTTTGGCCTTCGCTCGCGCAATGCTTTACGCACCGCAATGGCTGTACATGGATGAAGCGACGTCGGCGATGGATG
The DNA here is from genome assembly GCF_977020205.1 of Pseudomonas sp. AIG. Classification (NCBI taxonomy): domain Bacteria; kingdom Pseudomonadati; phylum Pseudomonadota; class Gammaproteobacteria; order Pseudomonadales; family Pseudomonadaceae; genus Pseudomonas; species Pseudomonas sp. AIG. The sequence continues at coordinate 5,431 of NZ_CDROCK010000088.1, forward strand.
AGGAAGATGAAGCGACGCTGTATCAGGCGCTGATTGACCAGTTGCCGGGGCTGAGCATTGTCAGTGTCGGCCATCGCAGCAGCTTGAAACGCTTCCATCCACGGCATGTGCGGATCGACAGCGGACATTTGGTTGAACAGACCGAGACTGCCTGATCACCGCTAAACCCCTGTAGGAGTGAGCCTGCTCGCGATAGCGTTGGGTCGGTCACATTGATGCTGAATGTGCGGACGTCATCGCGAGCAGGCTCACTCCTACATAAAGCGATATAAACCGGAAAGTGATCGTACAACCCGCTTGAGCTATGATGCCCACAAGCCGAATTTTCGAGACTAGATGCACACCATGGAAAACCTGATCGACACCCCGCGCCTCCCGCGCAAGCGCCGCAGTCTGGCCCAGGAACTGGTGACAGTGCTGAGCGAGCAGATCCGCGATGGCCTGCTCAAGCGCGGTGACAAACTGCCCACCGAGTCAGCGATCATGGAAGCCCATGGCGTCAGCCGCACTGTGGTGCGTGAGGCGATTTCGCGTCTGCAGGCTGCCGGCCAGGTGGAAACCCGCCACGGCATCGGCACCTTCGTGCTCGACACGCCAAGCCCGAGTGGTTTCCGCATCGACCCGGCCACCGTCGTCACCCTGCGTGATGTGTTGGCGATTCTCGAATTGCGCATCAGCCTCGAAGTGGAATCTGCCGGCCTTGCCGCGCAACGCCGCAGTGCCGAGCAACTGGCAACCATGCGCGCCGCCCTCGATGCGCTTAACGAAAGCGCAGCCCATGCCAGTGATGCGGTCGCGTCGGACTTTGCCTTCCATCTGGAAATCGCCCTGTCCACCGGCAACCGTTATTTCACCGACATCATGACCCACCTGGGCACCAGCATCATTCCGCGTACGCGGCTGAATTCGGCGCGCCTGGCCCATGATGATCAGCAGCACTACATGAGCCGCCTGAGCCGTGAGCACGAAGAAATCTACGACGCGATTGCCCGTCAGGATTCCGATGCGGCGCGTGCGGCGATGCGTCTGCACCTGACCAACAGCCGTGAAAGACTGCGCCAGGCCCATGAAGAGGCGCAGGCGCAGAGGGGCTGAGGGTTAAGGCTCCAGTTTGAATTTGGCTTCTGAAGAGATCACTTCAATACCAGACGGTTTGGTGATTTTGTACGTTAAGGTGGCTTGTTCACCCGCTACCACACCTACTGCAAACGCACTCTTCGGGATCGCAAACGCAATGGGCTTCCCGACATGGTGATGAGTAATAAGGAATAGTTTGCTATTCCAGGGAGCGCCTTGAGTTCTCTCGAGGGATAGCTGCAATTGGTCACCTACAGAGGCGTCATGTCCTGCAGGGACTAAGGCATCTGTCGGGTCGGAAAGTCGGCTAATGTAGACTGTGCCTTTTTCGGCTTGCTCGAGAGTCGGGGCTGGCAAGGTTTGAGTTTGTGCGTTCATGGTCAAGATCCTTCTATTGAGCTTTTGGTTATCGAAAGCGCCGGCGCATTGATGTCACCCGCGCGCTGCTATTTAAGAAGCGCGAAGCCCTCTTACACACCTGTAAGAAATACCAGTTCCGACGAACGGTCGCCGCTCCCGCACGACAAGATTCAGCCCTCGATCCGCAACCTCAACACCTGCGAAAACGGCTCCATACTCGACTCATCGCAAAACTTGTAGCGCAATTCAACCTCTCTGTTCAGGTACGGCCGCAGCGTCTCTTTAGGTATCTGCAACTCGATCCCCGTCAGTTTTTCCATCTCGTCCTCGGCATCGTCCCAGGTGCCGGTGTTCACTTCTTCACCTGCCCACTCCGGCTCTTCCGGGTCGTTGCCGAGAATCGGATAAACACTCCAGTTCGCCGGAAAATCACTCGAATCCGGAACCTGTACGATCAATACATCGGGTAGCGCGGATAGCTGAAGGGTGAGGGGGGCAGAGGCAGAAGAGGCGATTTGCGCGAGGGTCGGCGCAGCATAATTCACAAACATTTCGGTTTCCTTCGAAGGTCCGCCACGATCCTTCGTGGCAGTCGTCGCACCTTACCCGGCGTTTCTCCAGCACTCAGTAAACGAATCTTGACCAGACGTTTCCGCGCTGGAACCCTTTAAACACGGGCTTTCGCGGCGAATCCTGCAAAGCCTTAAACAGTTTTGTTCGACAAAAAAACACCCACAACGATGAAATGCAGTTGACGGTTATTATTTAAGTTGTACGATGACCTACAACTTCAGCAAAGGCTGAACGGACCAATCACAAAAAACGTTGCTACCAGGGTGTTCGAATAATGAATCCACAAGAACTGAAGTCCATCCTCTCTGCCGGCCTGTTGTCTTTCCCGGTGACCGATTTCAACGCGCAGGGCGATTTCAACCGCGCGGGCTACATCAAACGCCTGGAATGGCTGGCTCCGTATGGCGCTTCAGCCTTGTTCGCCGCCGGTGGCACCGGTGAGTTCTTCTCCCTGGCTGCCAGCGAATACTCGGAAATCATCAAGACTGCCGTCGACACCTGTGAAACCAGCGTGCCGATCCTCGCCGGTGTCGGTGGTTCGACCCGTCAGGCCATCGAATACGCTCAGGAAGCCGAACGTCTGGGCGCCAAAGGCCTGTTGCTGCTGCCGCACTACCTGACCGAAGCCAGCCAGGACGGTGTTGCCGCTCACGTTGAAGCCGTGTGTAAATCGGTCAACATCGGCGTGGTTGTCTACAACCGCAACGTTTGCCGCTTGACCGCGCCGCTGCTGGAACGTCTGGCCGAGCGCTGCCCGAACCTGATCGGTTACAAGGACGGTCTGGGCGATATCGAGTTGATGGTGTCGATCCGTCGCCGCCTCGGTGATCGCTTCAGCTACCTGGGTGGTCTGCCGACCGCCGAAGTCTACGCCGCGGCCTACAAGGCGCTGGGCGTGCCGGTTTACTCCTCGGCGGTGTTCAACTTCATTCCGAAAACCGCGATGGACTTCTACCACGCGATCGCCCGTGAAGATCACGCCACCGTCGGCAAGATCATCGACGACTTCTTCCTGCCGTACCTCGACATCCGCAACCGCAAGGCCGGTTACGCCGTGAGCATCGTCAAGGCAGGCGCAAAAATCGCCGGCTATGACGCAGGCCCGGTGCGGGCACCGCTGACCGATCTGACTGGCGAAGAGTACGAAATGCTCGCTGCGCTGATCGACAAGCAAGGTGCGCAGTAACACCCGACAAAAACGCGGCCGCTGAGTAATCAGCGGCTTTTTGCGTAAAGGCTTTTAGGTTTGAGGGCTGCCCCTGTGACAAATGCAAAACGCTACGACAACTACATCAACGGCGAATGGGTTGCCGGTGCCGACTACTCGGCCAACATCAACCCGTCCGAACTGAGCGACACTATCGGCGATTACGCCAAGGCTGACCTGACTCAGGTTCACGCTGCCATCGACGCCGCCCGCGCGGCATTCCCGGCGTATTCGACTTCGGGTATCCAGGCCCGTCACGATTCGCTGGATAAAGTCGGCACGGAAATCCTTGCCCGTCGCGAAGAACTCGGCACCCTGCTGGCCCGGGAAGAGGGCAAGACCCTGCCTGAAGCCATCGGCGAAGTGACCCGCGCCGGCAACATCTTCAAATTCTTCGCCGGTGAATGCCTGCGCCTGTCCGGCGACTACGTGCCGTCGGTGCGTCCGGGCGTCAACGTTGAAGTGACCCGCGAAGCACTGGGCGTGGTTGGTTTGATCACCCCGTGGAACTTCCCGATCGCGATTCCTGCGTGGAAAATCGCCCCGGCACTGGCCTACGGCAACTGCGTGGTGTTGAAACCGGCCGATCTGGTGCCGGGCTGCGCTTGGGCACTGGCGGAAATCATTTCCCGCGCAGGCTTCCCGGCTGGTGTGTTCAACCTGGTAATGGGCAGCGGTCGCGTGGTTGGCGATGCGCTGGTGCAGAGCCCGAAAGTCGACGGCATCAGCTTCACCGGTTCGGTGGGCGTGGGTCGTCAGATCGCGGTCAACTGCGTATCGCGCCAAGCCAAGGTTCAGTTGGAAATGGGCGGCAAGAACCCGCAGATCATTCTCGACGACGCCGACCTCAAGCAAGCGGTCGAGTTATCGGTGCAGAGCGCGTTCTACTCCACCGGCCAGCGTTGCACCGCGTCGAGCCGATTGATCGTCACCGCCGGGATTCACGACAAGTTCGTTGAAGCCATGGCTGAGCGCATGAAGTCGATCAAGGTCGGCCACGCGCTGAAATCCGCCACCGATATTGGTCCAGTGGTTTCGCAAGCGCAACTGGAACAGGACATGAAATACATCGATATCGGCCAGTCCGAAGGTGCGCGTCTGGTCAGCGGCGGTGGCTTGGTGACTTGCGATACCGAAGGCTACTTCCTCGCGCCAACGCTGTTTGCCGACAGTGAAGCGTCGATGCGCATCAGCCGCGAAGAGATCTTTGGCCCGGTGGCCAACATCGTTCGCGTAGCTGACTACGACGCGGCGCTGGCGATGGCCAACGACACCGAGTTCGGTCTGTCGGCGGGTATTGCAACCACCTCGCTGAAGTACGCCAACCACTTCAAGCGCCATTCGCAAGCCGGGATGGTCATGGTCAACCTGCCGACCGCTGGCGTCGATTACCACGTTCCGTTCGGTGGCCGTAAAGGTTCATCCTATGGATCACGTGAGCAAGGCCGCTATGCGCAAGAGTTCTACACGGTCGTGAAGACCAGTTACATCGGCTCCTGATACACGCAATACCCCTGTAGGAGCTGCCGAAGGCTGCGATCTTTTAAGATCAAAAGATCGTCCGATCGCGGCCCGAGCCTTCGGCAGCTCCTACAGGGAATAGATGCAAGACCAAAGAAGATTCACCCGCGCATAAAAATAATCAGTGGGAGTACATCTACATGCAATCGTCCAAGCCGACTCACGTCCGCTATTTGATCCTGCTCATGCTGTTTCTGGTGACCACGATCAACTACGCCGACCGTGCCACGATCGCCATCGCCGGCTCCAGCCTGCAAAAAGATCTGGGCATCGACGCAGTCACCCTCGGCTACATCTTCTCCGCATTCGGTTGGGCCTACGTGGCCGGGCAAATTCCCGGTGGCTGGCTGCTCGATCGCTTCGGCTCGAAAAAAGTCTATGCGCTGAGCATTTTCACCTGGTCGCTGTTCACCGTGCTGCAAGGCTTTGTCGGTGAGTTCGGCATGTCCACCGCCATCGTTGCGCTGTTCATGCTGCGCTTTTTGGTCGGTCTGGCTGAAGCGCCTTCGTTCCCCGGTAACGCGCGCATTGTCGCGGCGTGGTTCCCGACCGCTGAACGTGGCACCGCTTCGGCGATCTTCAACTCGGCGCAATACTTTGCCACCGTGTTGTTCGCACCGCTGATGGGCTGGATCGTTTACTCCTTTGGCTGGGAACACGTGTTCATCGTCATGGGCGTGTTCGGCATCGTCTTCTCTGGCATCTGGCTGAAGGTTATCCACAGCCCGCGTCAACACCCGCTGGCCAACGAAGCCGAAGTGCAGTTCATTGCCGACAACGGCGGCATGGTCGACATGGACGTCAAGCAAGGCAAAAAGGCTGATGGCCCGAAATGGGATTACATCCGTCAGCTGCTGACCAACCGCATGATGCTCGGTGTGTATCTGGGCCAGTACTGCATCAACGGCATCACCTATTTCTTCCTGACCTGGTTCCCGGTGTACCTGGTGCAAGAGCGTGGCATGACCATTCTCAAGGCCGGTTTCATCGCCTCGTTGCCGGCAATCTGCGGCTTCATCGGCGGCGTGCTCGGTGGGGTGATTTCCGATTACCTGCTGCGCAAGGGCCACTCGCTGACCTTCGCCCGTAAAGCACCGATCATCGCTGGCCTGCTGGTTTCCAGCAGCATCGTGGCCTGCAACTATGTCGATGTGGAATGGATGGTGGTTGGCTTCATGGCTCTGGCCTTCTTCGGCAAAGGCGTTGGCGCACTGGGCTGGGCGGTGGTTTCCGACACCTCGCCAAAACAGATCGCCGGCCTGAGCGGTGGCCTGTTCAACACCTTCGGCAACATCGCTTCGATTACCACGCCGATCGTGATTGGCTACATCATCAGCTCCACCGGTTCGTTCAAATGGGCGCTGGTGTTTGTCGGTGCCAACGCACTGGTGGCGGTGTTCAGCTATCTGGTCATCGTCGGCCCGATCAAACGTGTGGTACTCAAAGAGCCGCCAACCAACGGCGGTACTGAAGCCACCGGTAAATTGTCTCAAGCGCATTCCTGAGGAGCGGCGTCATGCAGTTGATTGAACATTCCGACTCGCCGCGCCACATCCGCCTGCACGAGCGGGACAATGTGGTGGTAGTGGTCAACGACCAGGGCGCACCGGCCGGCACTGAATTTGCCGATGGCCTGGTGACGCTGGAATTTGTGCCGCAGAGCCACAAGGTCACTCTGGAAGACATTCCCGAGGGCGGCCAGGTGATTCGCTACGGTCAGGTGATTGGCTACGCGTTGCAGCCGATTCGCCGTGGCAGTTGGGTCAAGGAAGATCAACTGCGTATGCCGACCGCGCCGCCGCTGGACAGCTTGCCGCTGTCCACCGACGTGCCGGACGCGCAGGCACCGCTGGAAGGTTTCACCTTCGAGGGTTATCGCAACGCCGACGGTACCGTCGGCACGCGCAATATTCTCGGCATCACCACCACGGTGCAGTGCGTTACCGGCGTGCTTGATCACGCGGTAAAACGCATCAAGGAAGAACTGCTGCCGAAGTACCCGCACGTCGATGACGTGGTGGCGCTGACTCACAGTTACGGCTGCGGCGTGGCGATTACCGCCACCGACGCTTACATCCCGATCCGCACCGTGCGCAATCTGGCGCGCAACCCGAACCTCGGTGGCGAGGCGTTGGTGATCAGTCTGGGCTGCGAGAAATTGCAGGCCGGGCAGGTGATGCACGAGGACGATGCCTCCGTGGATCTCAGTGATCCATGGCTGTATCGCTTGCAGGATTCCAGTCACGGTTTCACCGAGATGATCGAGCAGATCATGGCGCTGGCTGAAGTGCGCCTGAAGAAACTCGACCAGCGTCGTCGCGAAACCGTGCCGGCGTCCGAACTGATCCTCGGCATGCAGTGTGGCGGCAGCGATGCGTTTTCCGGGATCACCGCCAACCCGGCGCTGGGCTACGCTTCGGACTTGTTGTTGCGCGCGGGGGCGACGGTGATGTTTTCCGAAGTCACCGAAGTGCGCGATGCGATTTACCTGCTGACTTCACGTGCCGAAAGCAAAACCGTTGCCGAGGAATTGGTGCGTGAGATGGACTGGTACGACCGTTACCTGGCCAAGGGTGAAGCAGATCGCAGCGCCAACACCACGCCGGGCAACAAGAAGGGCGGGCTGTCGAACATTGTCGAGAAGTCGCTGGGCTCGATCGTCAAATCCGGTAGCAGCGCGATCAATGGCGTGCTCGGCCCTGGCGAGCGGTTCAAGCAGAAGGGTTTGATTTTCTGTGCGACGCCGGCGAGTGATTTTGTTTGTGGGACGTTGCAGTTGGCGGCGGGGATGAACCTGCATGTGTTCACCACCGGGCGTGGCACGCCGTATGGTTTGGCGATGGCGCCAGTGGTGAAGGTCTCGACGCGTACGGAATTGGCGCAGCGTTGGCCTGATCTGATCGACATCGATGCCGGGCGGATTGCTACAGGGCGCGCGACCATTGAGGAGTTGGGTTGGGAGTTGTTTCACTACTATCTGGATGTGGCGAGCGGCAAACAGCAGACGTGGGCGGAGAAACACAAGCTGCATAACGACATTACGTTGTTCAACCCGGCGCCGATTACCTGATGCGTGACCGGCCTGGCCCTCACCCCAGCCCTCTCCCGGAGGGAGAGGGGGCCGACCGAGTTGTCTGGCGCTGTACATCGACCTGAAATATCGAGTTGATTATGGCCTGCTACAGGCAGTTCTGGATTCAGCGATGTCATTTCAGGTCGGTGAAATTATTGAATATCCCGCGGTCAGTCCCCTCTCCCTCTGGGAGAGGGTTAGGGTGAGGGGCTTTTGCTTTATCATTGGCCCCTAACGACGCTCACCCAAGGCTCCCCGGCATGCTGGCAATTTTCCTCGAAACCCTGAACATCACCGCGCCGGTGTTTGCCATGCTGTTTCTCGGTGTGCTGCTCAAGCGCATCGACTGGATCAACGACAACTTCATCCACACCGCCTCGTCGCTGGTGTTCAACGTGACCATGCCGGCGCTGCTGTTCCTCGGCATTCTGCACGCCGACCTGCACGCCGCGTTGCAACCGTCCCTGCTGATCTACTTCTCGCTCGCCACGCTGGCCAGTTTTGCCCTCGCCTGGGGCTGGGCGATTTTTCGTTGCCCGCGTGAAGATCGCGGCATCTACACCCAGGGTGCATTTCGCGGTAACAACGGTGTGATCGGTCTGGCACTGGCGGCGAGCATGTACGGCGATTACGGGATTTCCCTCGGGGCGATTCTCGCGGCGCTGGTGATCCTGTTTTACAACACCCTGTCGACCATCGTGCTGGCGGTTTACAGCCCGGTGATCAAGTCCGATCCGTGGAGCATCTGCAAAAGCGTGTTCAGCAATCCGCTGATCATCAGCGTGATTGCGGCGGCACCGTTTGCCTATTTCAAAATCGGTTTACCGGGATGGCTGGAGACTTCCGGGCAGTATCTGGCGCAGACCACCTTGCCGCTGGCGCTGATCTGCATCGGCGGCACGCTGTCGCTGGCGGCGTTGCGCAAGAGCGGTAGCATGGCGCTGAGTTCGAGTCTGGTGAAGATGGTCGGCTTGCCGGTGCTGGCGACGCTCGGCGCGTGGTTGTGGGGATTTCGCGGGGCGGAACTGGGGATTCTGTTTTTGTACTTCGGCAGCCCGACGGCGGCGGCGAGTTTTGTCATGGCCCGGGCGGCGCAGGGCAATCATGAGCTGGCGGCGGCGATTATCGTGATGACGACGTTGATGGCGGCGATTACCACCAATATCGGGATCTTTGTTTTGCAGTGGGGTGGGTGGATATAAAGGCAAGATCAAAAGATCGCAGCCTGCGGCAGCTCCTATGTATGGACTCGCCCCACCA
>NZ_CDROCK010000089.1:0-14199 GCF_977020205.1 Pseudomonas sp. AIG
CCTTTTGCTTACTTTTCGGCGTCTGGAAAAGTGAGTCGCTGTAAGAGCGAAACCGTCAGCGGCAGCACCCGAAGCAACGGATATACACCCAAAACCCAAGAACCTGGTCGGCCCACAGGCCGCCAAGGCCAAAACGATCAAACCACATCAACCCCAACGTGAATCGCATCATGCCGCCAAAACTCCAGATCACAATCAATCAACCGCTCATGCTGATCATAATTAACCCGAGCAATCCGCAACCCCGGACTCCCCACCGACACCCTTAAAGCCGCCGCCGCATCCACCGACAGTGACGTAGGCACAATCTCGAACCGCACCCGCCCATAGTGCAAATCGTAATGCCGCGCATACAACTCGGTCATCGACTGATTCAAATCAAACTCAAGAATCCCCGGAAAAAACTGCGGATTCAAATAGTGCTCCACATACAACACCAACCGCCCATCAATACGCCGCGACCGGCAAATCTGAATCACGCTCGACAACGCCGGCAACTGCAACCACGCACACACCGCCGCCGACGCCGGCTGCAGGCGCGCCGAAATCACCTCGGTCGACGGCACCCGCCCCTGCGCACTGACCATCGCGTGAAAGTGACTGCGCTGCATCAGGTTGTAAGCCAGACGCGGCGGCGACACGAACCAGCCGCGCCGCTCCTCGCGATAAATCTGCCCCTGCGCCTCCAGTTGCAACAACGCCTCACGCACGGTAATCCGCGTCGTGCCGAACAACTCACTGAGCTTGCGCTCGGCCGGCAACTTGCTGCCCGCCGCCAACAACCCGTGATCGAGCTGCTCCTGCAACACCTGGCCAATCGCTGTCACCGCTTTTGTTGCCTCATCGCGCATCAACGTTACCTATCTGGACTAGACCAGCACTGTTTCGGGGCAAAACCGTACGGCGATCAAGCCGTTTCCGTGTGTTGCAAGCCTAGGCAGTGCAGATGACCGAGAGATGACAAAACTACCGAACGGTCGTCCTCATGGCTTGCAATACATCGGCCAATTCCTTGCCCTGCGGGCCTTTGGGCATGGTCTACGCTTACTTGGCAGCCGCCGATACCGGGCAAATAAACGCCCCGCCACAGGGCCGCCGACATCAAAGTGTCATCCAGTCCGCATAAATTGGCTCAGGTATTGCTGACCTAGACCAACACACACCGCAATCGCAGCGTTGAACACGACCAAGGAGCTTCGGAATGAAACAGCTTTTCCTGGCAACACTGTTAGGCTCGACCATTGCAATGTGCACCTCCGCCATGGCGGCCGGCACCGACCTGAAAACCCTCGAAGCCGCTGCGAAAGCGGAAGGCGCCGTCAACAGCGTCGGCATGCCCGATGATTGGGCCAACTGGAAAGGCACCTGGGAAGACCTGGCCAAGACCTACGGCCTCAAGCACATCGACACCGACATGAGCTCGGCTCAGGAAATCGCCAAGTTCGCCGCCGAGAAAGACAACGCCACCGCCGACATCGGCGACGTCGGTGCGGCCTTCGGCCCGATCGCGGTCAAGCAAGGCGTAGTGCAACCGTACAAGCCAAGCACCTGGGATCAAGTCCCGGACTGGGCCAAGGACAAGGATGGCAACTGGGCACTGGCCTACACCGGCACCATCGCGTTCATCGTCAACAAGAAGCTGCTGCACGGCTCCGAAGTGCCCACCAAATGGGCTGACCTCAAGGGCGGCAAATACAAGGTATCCATCGGTGACGTGAGCACCGCTGCACAAGCTGCCAACGGCGTTCTGGCTGCGGCACTGGCCAACGGTGGCGACGAGAAAAACATCAAGCCTGCGCTGCTGCTGTTCGCCGACATCGCCAAACAAGGTCGCCTGTCGATGGCCAACCCGACCATCGCCACCATGGAAAAAGGCGAGATCGAAGTCGGCGTGGTCTGGGACTTCAACGGCCTCAGCTACAAAGCCAAGATGGCCAACCCGGATGACTACGTGGTGCTGATTCCGTCCGATGGTTCGGTGATTTCCGGCTACACCACCATCATCAACAAATACGCGAAAAACCCTAACGCCGCCAAGCTGACCCGCGAATACATCTTCAGCGACGCCGGCCAGACCAACCTCGCTCGCGGCAATGCGCGTCCGATCCGCGCCGAACACCTGCAACTGCCGGAAGACGTGAAGGCCAAGCTGCTGCCAAACGAGCAGTACAAAAAGGTCACCCCGATCAAAGACGCCGATGCGTGGGAGAAGACTTCCAAAGCACTGCCACAGGCGTGGAACGAAGAAGTCATTGTAGAGATGAAATAAAACGGCTGATCACTACTGTGTGATCTGTTGAAGATCCAAATGTGGGAGCGAGCCTGCTCGCGAAGGCGTCGTGTCAGTCGACATCAATGTTGAATGATCTGCCGCATTCGCGAGCAGGCTCGCTCCCACAGGTGATTCTGGCTGAATCTGAATTTTTTGTTTCGCGGAGTTTTTGCCCCTATGAAGCACAACGTCATCCTTGTCGTGCTCGACGGCCTCAACTACGAGGTCGCGCGTCACGCCATGGGGCATCTGCAGGCTTATGTTGGCGCAGGACGCGCCGCGCTCTACCAGTTGGAGTGCGAACTGCCGGCCCTGTCCCGACCGCTTTATGAATGCATCCTCACCGGCGTGCCGCCGATCGACAGCGGCATCGTCCACAACAACGTCTCGCGCCTGTCCAACCAGCGCAGCATTTATCACTACGCCCGCGATGCCGGTTTGAAAACCGCCGCCGCGGCATATCACTGGGTCAGCGAGTTGTACAACCGCTCACCGTTCGTGGCCGCCCGCGACCGCCACACCGACAACCTGTCACTGCCGATCCAGCACGGGCATTTTTACTGGAGCGATCACTACCCGGATTCGCACCTGTTCGCCGACGCCGAAAACCTGCGTCTGCGCCACGATCCGAACTTCCTGCTGATCCACCCGATGAACATCGACGACGCCGGACACAAGCACGGCCTCGACTCTTCGCAATACCGCAACAGCGCGCGCTTCGCCGACATCATCCTCGCCGACTATCTGCAGAGCTGGCTCGACGCTGGCTATCAGGTATTGGTGACCGCCGACCACGGCATGAACAACGATCGCTCGCACAATGGCCTGCTGCCGGAAGAACGCCAGGTGCCGCTGTTTGTCCTCGGCGACGCGTTCAGCCTCAACGCCGATGCCGCACCGAAGCAGACCGAAATCTGCGGCACTGTCTGCGAACTACTCGGCGTGCCCCACGACAAACCTGTGTGCCGGGAGTTGCTCAAGTGAACTCAATGACTCGCGGCAAATGGCTTGCGGCGCTGTGCCTGGTGCCCTTCGCGCTGTTCTTTATCGTCTTCGAGATCGCCCCGCTGGTCTGGGTGATGATCAACAGTCTGCAATCGGAAGAGTCCGGCTGGGGTTTCGCCAATTTCAGCAAGATCTTCAGTTCGAAGTTTTATTTACAGGCCATCCAGTACAGCCTCGAGATCAGCTTCTGGTCGAGCGTGTTCGGCATCATCATCGCCGTGCTCGGTGCGTACTCCCTGCGCCGGGTCGATTCGAAACTGCGCAACTTTGTGAACGCCTTCGCCAACATGACCAGCAACTTTGCCGGTGTGCCTTTGGCGTTCGCGTTCATCATCCTGCTCGGTTTCAACGGCAGCATCACCATCATGCTCAAGCAGTCGGGGATCATTCAGGACTTCAATCTGTACTCGAAAACCGGGCTGATCATCCTTTACACCTATTTCCAGATTCCTCTTGGCGTGCTGCTGCTCTACCCGGCCTTCGACGCCTTGCGTGAAGACTGGCGCGAGTCGGCCGCACTGCTCGGCGCCAACGGTTGGCAGTTCTGGCGACATATCGGTTTGCCGGTGCTGACCCCGGCGCTGCTCGGTACGTTCGTGATCCTGCTGGCCAACGCCCTCGGTGCCTACGCCACGGTGTATGCGCTGACGACGGGCAACTTCAACGTCCTGCCGATCCGTATCGCAGCGATGGTCTCCGGCGATATTTCCCTCGATCCGAATCTGGCCAGCGCCCTGGCCGTGGTGCTGGTGGCGCTGATGACCATCGTCACCGTCGTGCATCAACTGCTGTTGAAGAGGAGCTACCATGTCTCGCGCTGAATCCGGCCCGGCCGGCCTCTACCACCGCGTCGTGGTCTACCTGCTGTTCGCCATCCTCTTGCTGCCGTTGGCGGGGACACTGGTCTATTCGATCGCCAGCAGTTGGTCGGCGACCATCCTGCCCAGTGGTTTCACCTTCAAGTGGTACATCCAGTTGTGGAGCGATCCGCGCTTTCTTCACGCCTTCGGCCAATCGTTGTTGGTGTGTGTCGGCGCGCTGGTGCTGTCGGTGGTGCTGATTTTGCCGCTGCTGTTTGTGGTGCATTACCACTTTCCAAAACTCGATGCGCTGATGAACATCCTGATCCTGCTGCCTTTTGCGGTGCCGCCGGTGGTGTCATCGGTGGGCCTGTTGCAACTCTACGGTTCCGGGCCGATGGCGATGGTTGGCACGCCGTGGATTCTGATCGGTTGCTACTTCACCGTGGCGCTGCCGTTCATGTACCGGGCGATCACCAACAACCTGCAAGCGATCAACCTGCGAGACCTGATGGACGCTGCGCAACTGCTCGGCGCCAGCACCTTTCAGGCAGCGTTTCTGGTGGTGCTGCCGAACCTGCGCAAAGGCCTGATGGTCGCGTTGCTGCTGTCGTTCTCGTTCCTGTTCGGTGAGTTCGTCTTCGCCAATATTCTGGTCGGCACGCGTTACGAAACCTTGCAGGTTTATCTGAACAACATGCGCAACAGCAGCGGCCACTTCACCAGCGCGCTGGTTATTTCGTATTTCTTTTTCGTGCTGGTCCTGACCTGGATCGCCAACATCTTGAACAAGGACAAAAGCGAATGAGCTATGTCAGCGTCCAACACCTGCAGAAAAGTTACGCCGGCACCACCGTGTTCAGCGACATTGACTGCGAGATCAACAAGGGCGAGTTCGTCACCCTGCTCGGCCCCTCCGGCTGCGGCAAGTCGACCCTGCTGCGTTGCATTGCCGGTCTGACGCCGGTCGATGGCGGCAAGATTCTGCTGGATGGCGTCGATATCGTGCCGTTGAGCCCGCAGAAACGCGGGATTGGCATGGTGTTTCAGAGTTATGCGCTGTTCCCCAATATGACCGTCGAGCAAAACGTCGCCTTCGGTTTGCGCATGCAGAAGGTCAATGCCGACGACAGCCATAAACGCGTTTCCGAGGTGTTGAAACTTGTTGAACTGAACGACTTCGCCAGCCGCTATCCGCATCAACTGTCCGGTGGCCAATGTCAGCGCGTGGCCCTCGCCCGTTCGCTGGTCACCCGTCCGCGTTTGTTGCTGCTGGATGAGCCGCTGTCGGCACTCGATGCACGAATTCGTAAACACCTGCGTGAACAGATCCGCCAGATCCAGCGCGAACTTGGCCTGACGACGATCTTCGTCACCCACGATCAGGAAGAAGCCCTGACCATGTCTGACCGGATTTTCCTGATGAATCAGGGAAAAATCGTACAAAGCGGCGACGCCGAAACCTTGTACACCGCGCCGGTCGATGTGTTCGCCGCCGGCTTCATCGGCAATTACAACCTGCTCGATGCCGACGACGCGTCGAAGCTGTTGCAACGCCCGATCAACCATCGTGTCGCCATTCGCCCGGAAGCCATCGAGCTGAGCCTGGAAGGCGAACTCGACGCGCAGATCCGCAGCCACAGCCTGCTCGGCAACGTGATCCGCTATCGCATCGAAGCGCGCGGCGTGGAACTGGTGGTGGATGTGCTCAACCGCTCGGCCGCCGATCTGCATCCCGACGGTCAGCGACTGGCACTTTCCATCGATCCAACGGCCCTGTGTGAAGTCGCTTAAAAGCAGCTGCAAGCTTCGAGCTACAAGCTTCAAGTTGTAGACTGCGGCGTAACTGATTTCAATTCTTGCAGCTCGACGCTTGTAGCTCGCAGCTGTTCTCGGAGAGAACCGATGGCTTTGGCAATTTTTGATCTGGACGAAACCTTGATCCACGGCGACTGCGCCACCCTCTGGAGCGAGCAGATGGGGCGCCTGGGCTGGGTCGATCCCGAGTCGTTCATGCGCAAGAACAACGAACTGATGGACGCCTACAGCCATGGCAAATTGCGCATGGAAGACTACATGGAGTTCAGCCTTGAACCGCTGATCGGCCGCACGCCGGAAGAAGTCGAACATTTGGTCGGTCCGTGGGTGGAAGATTTCATTGAACCGATCATCTTCAGCGACGCGACCAAAACCATCGCTGCCCACCGCAAGGCAGGCGACCGGATTCTAGTGATCTCGGCGTCGGGCACGCACCTGGTCAAACCGATTGCCGATCGACTGGGCATTGATGAAGTTCTCGGTATCGAACTGGAAGTCGCCCATGGTGTGTACAGCGGCCACACCGTTGGCACCCTGACCTACCGCGAAGGCAAGATCACCCGCTTGCTGGAATGGCTGGATGCCGAAGAGGAGAACCTTGAGGGCGCGAGTTTCTATTCCGACTCGCGCAATGATTTGCCGTTGTTGCTGAAAGTGGATTTTCCGCACGTGGTCAACCCGGACCCGGTGCTGCTTGAGCACGCCGAAAAATCCGGCTGGCCGATCCACCTCTGGAAATGACAAAGATTTAATCTGCAATTGCAGACAGGCTGACATCCCAAACCTGAGTTCACCTCGAGGTGTCAGGTCGATGTAGCTCGACAGAACAACCCGGTCAGTCCCCTCTCCCTATGGGAGAGGGTTAGGGTGAGGGGCTTTTTTTCGGTTCTTAACTCAGACTGTCGTCAATCACCAACACCAGTTTGCCCGCCACCGTATTACTCGCCAACTCCGCAAACGCCGCCTCGGCATCCTTCACCGCAAACACCTTGGCCAACTGCGGGCTCAACCTCCCCTCAGCAAACAGCGGCCACACCTGCTGGCCCAGATCACTCAACAGATCGGCCTTGAACTGATCGTCACGACTGCGCAACGTCGAGCCCAGCAGTTGCACACGCTTGGCCAAGACCTGCGCCAGATCCAGCTTCGCCTCACGGCCGCCCATCAAACCGATCAAAACCCAGCGCCCGTCCAGCGCCATCAGCTTCAGGTTCAGCGCCGAATAATTGCCGCCGACCGGGTCAAGAATCACATTGAACGGCCCGAAATCACGCAGGCTGTCCAGATCATCGGTGCGCACCACCCCGCCCTGCGCACCCAGCGCCTCGCAATAAGCCAAACGCTCGGCCGAACCGACGCTGACCCAGCACGGATTGCCGAACGCCTTGCACAACTGAATGGCGGCTGAACCGATTCCACTTGCGCCAGCATGCAGGAGAACTTTCTCACCCGGTTTGAGCGCCGCAAGTTGAAACACATTCAGCCAGACTGTTGCGTAAACCTCGGGCAATGCAGCGGCCTCGATCAGCGAGACACCTTCGGGAACCGGTAGCACGTGCCGCCCGTCGACGACCACCTCTTCGGCCATGCCACCCCCGGCCAGCAAGGCGCAAACCCGATCGCCGACCTGCCAGGCACTGCCCGCGCCGACCTCGCTGATCACCCCGGAGCACTCAAGACCGAGCACTTGGCTGGCCCCTGGCGGTGGCGGATAAAGCCCTGCTTTCTGTAATAAATCGGCGCGATTGAGGCCGGCTGCCGCCACTCGAATGCGTACTTGTCCTACATCGCACGTAGGACTCGGCTCTTCAACCCATGCCACTTGACCGTCAACGCCTTGCAATGCCTTCACAGTGCCTCCATAGTGAGTCTGGACTGAGCCCGAAGCTGTAGCGCCGGGCTTTTTGCATTATGCGACCGGCTCTTGTAGAACCGGCGACTTCAAAGACGGCCTAATATGCGTTATCAATTGTCCCCGCGTCGAATCAGCATGAAGCATTTGCTCCCCAGCACCGCCCTCGCTCTTTTCATCGGTATCGGTTTGTTGCCGGTGTCGGGCAATACATTCGCAGCCAACAGCTGGGACAAATTGCAGCCTGATCGCGATGAAGTCATCGCCAGCCTGAACGTCGTCGAGTTGCTCAAGCGTCACCACTACAGCAAGCCGCCGCTTGACGATGCGCGCTCGGTGATCATCTACGACAGCTACCTCAAGCTGCTGGATCCGTCGCGCAGCTACTTCATGGCCAGCGACATCACCGAATTCGACAAGTGGAAGACCCAGTTCGACGACTTCCTCAAAAGCGGCGACCTCAACGCCGGGTTCACCATCTACAAGCGCTATCTGGACCGCGTCAAGTCGCGTCTGGACTTCGCCCTTGCCGAGCTGAACAAAGGCGTCGACAAGATGGACTTCACCACCAAGGAAACCTTGCTGATCGATCGCAAGGACGCCCCTTGGCTCAAATCCACCGCTGAACTCGACGACCTGTGGCGCAAACGCGTCAAGGACGAAGTGCTGCGGATGAAGATCGCCGGCAAAGAGCCGAAGCAGATCCAGGAAACCCTGACCAAGCGCTACAAGAACCAGTTGGCGCGCCTGGACCAGACCCGTCCGGAAGACATCTTCCAGGCGTACATCAACACCTTCGCCATGTCGTACGATCCGCACACCAACTATCTGTCGCCGGATAACGCGGAAAACTTCGACATCAACATGAGCCTGTCCCTTGAGGGCATCGGTGCCGTGTTGCAGAGCGACAACGACCAGGTGAAAGTCGTGCGTCTGGTGCCGGCAGGCCCGGCCGACAAGACCAAGCAGGTCGCCCCGGCCGACAAGATCATCGGCGTTGCCCAAGGCAACAAAGAGATGGTCGACGTGGTCGGCTGGCGTCTGGACGAAGTGGTCAAGCTGATCCGCGGTCCGAAGGGCACCGTGGTGCGTCTGGAAGTGATTCCGGCCAGCAATGCGCCGAACGACCAGACCACCAAGATCGTGCCGATCACCCGTGAAGCGGTGAAGCTCGAAGACCAGGCCGTGAAGAAGTCCATCCTCAACCTGAAACAGGACGGCAAGGACTACAAGCTCGGCGTGATCGAGATTCCAGCCTTCTACCTCGACTTCAAGGCGTTCCGTGCCGGTGATCCGGACTACAAGAGCACCACCCGCGATGTCAAGAAGCTGCTCACCGAGCTGCAGAAAGACAAAGTCGACGGTGTGGTCATCGACCTGCGCAACAATGGCGGCGGTTCCCTGCAGGAAGCTACCGAGCTGACCAGCCTGTTCATCGACAAGGGCCCGACCGTACTCGTGCGTAATGCCGATGGCCGTGTCGACGTACTCGAAGATGAAAACCCGGGCGCGTTCTACAAGGGCCCGATGGCGTTGCTGGTCAACCGCTTGTCCGCTTCGGCTTCGGAGATTTTCGCCGGCGCCATGCAGGACTACCACCGCGCGCTGATCATCGGTGGCCAGACCTTCGGTAAAGGCACTGTGCAGACCATTCAGCCGCTGAACCATGGCGAACTGAAACTGACGCTGGCCAAGTTCTACCGGGTTTCCGGTCAGAGCACCCAGCATCAGGGCGTGTTGCCGGACATCGACTACCCGTCGCTGATCGACACCAAGGAAATCGGCGAGAGCGCCCTGCCGGAAGCCATGCCGTGGGACACCATCCGCGCGGCAATCAAACCGGCGGCCGATCCGTTCAAGCCTTACCTGGCGCAGCTCAAGTCCGAACATGACACCCGCACCGCCAAGGATGCCGAGTTTGTGTTCATCCGTGACAAGCTGGCCCTGGCGCAGAAGTTGATGGAAGAAAAAACCGTCAGCCTCAACGAAGCCGAACGCCGTGCCCAGCACAACGACATCGACGCCAAGCAACTGACGATGGAAAACATCCGTCGCAAAGCCAAAGGCGAAGAGCCGCTCAAAGAGCTGAAGAAAGAAGACGAAGACGCCCTTGCTGCCGCTGACCCAGACAAGGTCAAACCGGAAGACGATGCCTACCTGAGCGAAACCGGGCGCGTGCTGCTGGATTACCTGAAGCTGAGCAATCAGGTGGCCAAGAAGTAAGGTGATGGCAATTTAATGCTGACGATCCCCGGATCGTCATCAAACAGTCATCATTCTGTCGTGCAATAAAGGACTGGGAGCCACTCTCTTCATCGAGAGCGCTCCCAGTCCTTTTTTTATCGCCAGAGATTGCCATGACCACGACCGAACAGCTGAGTGCCTTGAGCTCGATCCTGACTCAAAGCGGTTTACACAGCCTGTTCCAACCGATCATCTCTCTCTCCGAACGCCGCATTCTCGGCTACGAAGCCCTTACGCGCGGCCCTTCCAACAGCCCTCTTCACTCGCCGATCGCGCTGTTCGCCGTGGCGCGCCAGGCCGGGCGTTTGAGCGAACTGGAAATCGCCTGTCGGCAAAGCGCTTGCCGTCGCTTCAACGAGCAGCAACTGCCGGGCAAACTGTTTCTCAACGTCTCGCCGGAATCCTTGCTTGAAGCCGCGCACCAACCGGGGCGCACGTTGCAGTTGCTGCAAGATTTCGGCATACCGCCGAGTCAGGTGGTCATCGAGCTGACCGAACAGACACCCATCGACGATTTTCAGTTGCTGCAAACGGCCCTGCATCACTATCGCGCGATGGGCTTTTCCATTGCGCTGGATGATCTCGGTGCCGGCTACTCAAGCCTGCGCCTGTGGTCGGAACTGCGCCCGGATTACGTGAAGATCGATCGGCACTTTATCGATGGTATTCATCAGGACGCGTTGAAGCGCGAGTTCGTCGGCTCGATCCTGCAAATCGCCAAAGCCTCACGCGCACAAGTCATTGCCGAAGGCATCGAGTTGCCGGAAGAACTCGCAGTGCTGACTGAAATGGGCGTTGATCTGGTGCAGGGCTACCTGCTCGGCCGCCCCCAAGAACACCCACCGCGCGATGCCCGCGCCTTGATGCCCAAACACGACAGCAGCAGCGTTGCGCTGAACGACGAAGGCAGCGACCTCAGCGCCCTGCTCAACGACCAACCGGCCGTGCATCGCGATACACCAACCGCCACCGTACTGGAAGCCTTCCGCCGCCAGGCGAATCTCAACTCCCTGGCGGTACTCGACGAACAAGGCCAACCCTGCGGCATCGTCCATCGTCATTCTCTATCGGATGCCCTGCTAAAACCGTTCGCCACCGACCTGTTCGCGCGCAAACCGATCAGCCGCCTGATGAACGACGATTTCCTCGCCGTGGAAATGAGCCAGTCGCTGCAACAGGTCAGCCGCCTCATCACCAGCCGCGCCCGCCAGCGCATCGAAGAAGACTTCATCATCACCCTCAACGGCAGCTACCTGGGTCTTGGCCGGGTGATCGACGTGCTTAAACTGATCACCGAGCTGAAAATTCAACAGGCTCGTTATGCCAACCCGCTGACCTTGCTGCCCGGCAACGTGCCGATTCAGCAATGCCTGACGCGGTTGCTGCAGCAGGGACGCGAGTCAGTTATTTGCTACGTCGACATCGATAGCTTTAAACCCTTCAATGACATCTATGGCTACGGACGGGGTGATGAAGTTCTGCTGTGTCTGGCGCAATGCCTCAACGAGCGGGTAGACCCGAGCCGCGACTTCGTTGGCCATATCGGCGGTGACGACTTCCTCCTGGTCCTTGGCCCGGAAGATTGGCGCAAACGACTCAATCAGCTGCTTGATGACTTCCAGAGCCAGTGCCGACGTTTCTACCGTCCTGAACACCTTGAGGCGGGATGTTTTATTGCACCGAATCGCCAAGGGGTGCGGCAGGAGTTTCCGTTGTTGTCGCTTTCCATTGGCGTGGTGCATTTGCACCCCGAAGCGTGCGCACACCTTGATGCCAGTCAACTTGCGGAGATGGCTTCGCAGGCGAAGCATCATGCGAAGAATGTTCCGGGGTATAGCGTTCATTTATTGGATAGCCTTACAACCTCTGTACTCCACCAGCCACAGCTAGCGGGTCAACGCTGATCCCTCAAACGACACACTTCCCTGTGGGAGCGGGCTTGCCCGCGAAGGCGTCAGTACAGTCACTCTAAGTTCTGCTTCTAATGCCGGCTACCACGTTGAGCAGTCTTCCTGACTGGCCAAGTATAAATCATCAGTCCAGACTTCGGACAGGATAGAGTATATGTGCTCAAAAAAACTCTTTGGATCTTTCATCTCGTTCCAACCAAATGGGAGCAATGAATGAGAAAACGGATCATGTTTAAAGACTTTAGCAAGATCACTTATTTCGCCATCCAAAGCCTCACCCAATACGAAAAACAAGACAAACTTGTGCCGATAAGTCAAACCAGAAAATCTTTTCACAACAAACTTAGTTATTAGACCCACTCTATCCAAAGGACACTCAGGGTCGTACTCCGTCAACTCCGAACCCAGCGTCTCCTCGCGATCGTATATATCGAACCCTCCTAGAAAGTGCTTCAACTGGGGATTATATGGAACATCAAGATAGGGATGCATCAACATCAAAAGCTCTCCACCGGATACAGTGCGTAGGGTTGTAACGTTTCAAAATCAAACTTCATTTCAAACGCATTCATTTTAGGCATGAATCTAGGCTCTGTCGGTGCAGAAGGATTAGGCTCATATCCTTCACCCACACCTTCCGCGGGCATCCGCACGACCAAATTCCCCATGCTGTCTTCACCCGTAAAGCGCGGCATGTTTCTGATATCCCTTGTCAGCGCTTCATTATATGCATTCATTTGCGCCCGATTACTAATAAACCTAGAGCTAGGAACGCCTCTGAATGTATCTCTTCCAATGTCACTTTTTTTATCGGTTGCATGATGACCATCAAGACCGAAACTTTTTCCTTCATCACTATCGACTTTACTCACAACCTTCCTCTTCCGTACCAAAGCAACATTCAGCTCACAGTAAACCGACCATTACATAAGCAGTATTTCCAACAACCTAAGCTTAATGCTTAATCACTAACAAACCAAAAGCTCGATTTATTTTCGCAACACTCAAGAAGTCATCCAACTCAAATAAAACTGCCGTTGCTCATCGGGATCGTTTGACAAGTCTTTTTCCTCATAATCAAAGATGAATACGAGATCATCTATCGACGGTTCTTTGCCTATCACCAACTCGTATGCTTTCAGCCCGAGAGACATCTGCGAGGCCATGCTTGATGGATGAACATTAGTCTTCGCCCCCTTACAATAAAAAACTAAATCATCATTATCTTTTCTTAATGCCGCAAAACACCTATAAAAATCACTTCCGAAATACGTCTTCGTTGGCCCACCACCAAGCTCGATTGTTATAGATATAGCTACACAGTCACAAGCAAGATCAATCTTCTTCTTATTGCCATCAACCTCAACATCAACTGTAAATATTTTTCTCATTTGTTTATTTTCCTGTGCGGATTAGGAATTGAGTAACCAAACTCTCTGCCGTCATCAACAATGAGTGTAGCACCAAGAATATCTTCCCTTTTGATCTGACCAGGGATGGCAATTTCCTGTTCCTTACTAAATCTATAGGATGCACCTAACTCTTTTTTCAAGTCATGGCCTGGGATCATTTTCAGTGTGTAGAGAAATCCAGGACGTGTGAAATAGCTGGTAGCGAATGCCTTCCCCATCTCTCTTGAAAGAGAGGTGCTAATAAAATTACTTGGAGGAAAGTCACTATCAATTGAGTGAAGAAATAGGTCGTTGCTATTTCCTTTGCTTTTAAAGCCGTTCTCGAAGACTTCTGATGGATCTGTTCCAGACCCACGGTACAAGTAAGTTTGTTGCGGTACAGAGCGGGAAGAGTCTTCCTCTCCACCCTTTATTTTTTTGGTCGGATCGATTGACTCGAGTGTAGGTTTCTTGCAGCCATCGCCACCCGGACATCCATTCAACCCCAACGGATCCACCCACCCCGTCGGACTCGGCACGTACTGGTACTGATTCAGCCCACCGGCCAACTTGATCGGATCCGGTGTCAGATACCGCCCCAGCCGCGGGTCGTAATACCGATGCCGGTTGTAATGCAGGCCGCTTTCCGCATCGAAATACTGCCCCTGAAAACGCAGTGGCTGGTTCAGGTAGTCTTCGCCGGCCAGGGTCAGCGCGGCGACTTTGCCGTAGGCGTCGTATTGCGCGGACCAGACGATGTCGCCGCTGTAGTCGGTGAGTTCCTGCGGGGTGCCGAGATGGTCGAGTTGGTAGTAGAACGGGCAGGCTTTTTTCGGGCCTTTGCCGTCGAGTAGCGCGAGCGGGCGGAAGGTGCCGGGTTCGTAGACGTA
Source organism: Pseudomonas sp. AIG (assembly GCF_977020205.1). Classification (NCBI taxonomy): domain Bacteria; kingdom Pseudomonadati; phylum Pseudomonadota; class Gammaproteobacteria; order Pseudomonadales; family Pseudomonadaceae; genus Pseudomonas; species Pseudomonas sp. AIG. The sequence continues at coordinate 14,183 of NZ_CDROCK010000089.1, forward strand.
GCTGCGGTATTCGCTTT
>NZ_CDROCK010000090.1:0-11695 GCF_977020205.1 Pseudomonas sp. AIG
TTACTTTTCGGCGTCTGGAAAAGTGAGTCGCTGTAAGAGCGAAACCGCCAGCGGCGGCACCCGCAGCAACGGATATGCCCCCATAACCAAACCCCAACCCCATTGACCCATAACCACCCGATGCGTAGCCTTGCGCTTTCGAGGTTCTTCGGCCCACGCCGAAGCTAAGAAGGGAACGCGGTCAATGCCGCGGCTGCCCCCGCAACTGTGAACGGTGATGTTCGCTGCCACGCCACTGCCAGCTCAACCCATGAGCCAGCGGGAAGGCGCAGCAAACGCCAGGCCCATGCCTGAACACCGTCAGCCAGGAGACCTGCCTCGTCACAGATTCTCACTACAACCGGGCGGGGTGATCCGGTGGCGAACGCTTCCGGCGCGCACGCGCGTTGCCGGTTCTCGTCCCGTATGCCCGCCGCTTGCCAAAGGGCATACCGATGAAAACACTGGCCAAACTCCCCGTCACCATCGTCACCGGCTTCCTCGGTTCGGGCAAGACCACTCTGCTGCGGCACATGCTCGACAACGCGCAGGGCCGTCGCATCGCGGTGATCGTCAACGAGTTTGGCGAGTTGGGCATCGACGGTGAAATCCTCAAACAATGCACCATCGGTTGCACCGAAGAAGAAGCCACCGGCCGCGTTTACGAACTGGCCAACGGCTGCCTGTGCTGCACCGTTCAGGAAGAATTCTTCCCGGTGATGCGCGAACTGGTCGCGCGTCGCGGCGATCTCGACCACATCCTTATCGAAACCTCGGGCCTGGCCCTGCCGAAACCGCTGGTGCAAGCCTTCCAGTGGCCGGAAATCCGCAGTGCCTGCACCGTTGACGCGGTAATTACTGTGGTCGACAGCCCGGCCGTGGCCGCTGGCACCTTTGCCGCGTTCCCGGATCAGGTCGACGCCCAGCGTAAACTCGACCCGAACCTCGATCACGAATCGCCGCTGCACGAACTGTTCGCCGACCAACTGGCCAGCGCCGACCTCGTCATCCTCAACAAGGCCGACCAGACCAGCCCGGAAGATCTCGCTCGCGTGCGCGCGGAAGTCGCCGAAGAACTGCCACCAGCGGTAAAAATCATCGAAGCCAGCAACGGTCGTTTGCCACTGGACGTGTTGATCGGCCTCGGTGCCGGCTCCGAAGAACACATCGACAGCCGCCACAGCCATCACGATCACCACCATGGTGAAGGCGATGACGATCACGATGACCACGATCACGACGCCTTCGATTCGATCTCCATCGAACTGCCGCAAGCCGACGAAAGCCTGCTGCTCGACGCGCTGACGCAGCTGGTGGTCAAGCACGGCATCCTCCGTGTCAAAGGCTTCGCCGCCATTCCGAACAAGCCGATGCGTCTGCTGATCCAGGGCGTCGGTACGCGTTTCGACAAGCACTTCGACCGTCAGTGGGGCGCCGATGAAGCACGCGTTACCCGTCTGGTGTTGATCGGTCAGGAACTCGACGCGGCGCAACTCGAAGCGCAACTGCGCGCCGCGCTCAGCGTTTAAGCCATGCATCTGCTCAGGACCCAGCCCGGCGGTTTCGTCTCGGATGACAACATTGCCGACCTTGGACAAACCCCCGCCGAGCTGGTGATCCTGTGCAGCGGCGACTCCAGCCTGGCGCTGCTCGCTGAAGCCGCGCAGCAGTTGCCCGAGGACTATCCGAGCCTGCGTCTGGCCAATCCGATGCAGGTGCAGAATCATGCCTCGGTCGATTTGTACGTCGATGAGGTGTTGCGTCACGCCAAGGTGATCCTGATTTCGCTGCACGGCGGCATCGCCTATTGGCGTTATGGCGTCGAGCGGCTGGTCGAGCTGTCCGAACGTGGCGTGCAGGTGATTCTGGTGCCGGGCGATGACCGTCCCGACCCGGAGCTCAGCGAGCTGAGCACCGTCAACGCCGAGGAACGCGACCGCCTCTGGCAATTCTTGCGCCAGGGCGGCCTGGGTAATGCGCTGGATTTTTTCCGCTGCCTGGCTGATCGTTGGCTCGCCCGCGATTACGCCTGGGAAGAACCGCAGACCCTGCCGCGCACGGCGATTTACCACCCGAACAAAACCAGCGCCGCACTGAGTGACTGGCAAGCCGAATGGCTGCCGGAAAACCCGGTGGCGGCGGTGCTGTTTTACCGCTCGCATTTGCAAGCGGCGAACACCGCTTTCATTGATGTTTTCTGCCAGCGCTTGCAGGCAGCGGGGTTGAATCCGCTGCCGATCGCCGTGGCCAGTCTGAAAGAACCCGGCTGCCTGGCGGTGGTCGAGGATTGGCTGGACGAAGTCGAGGCGGGGGTGATTCTCAACACCACCGGTTTCGCCCAATCCAGCCCTGAAGCACCGCATTTGCGACCGTTTCGCCGCAACATTCCGGTGATTCAGGCGATCTGCGCGCAAGACAACGAACCCGGTTGGCGTGACAGTGAGCAAGGTCTCGGCCCGCGCGATCTGGCCATGCACATTGCCTTGCCGGAACTCGACGGGCGCATCATCAGCCGGCCGATCAGCTTCAAGGATCTGGCCTGGCGCAGTGAGCGCAGTCAGTCCGATGTGGTCTGCTACCGCGCGCAACCCGAGCGCATGGACTTCGTCGCCGAACTGGCGCGGCGCTGGATCGATCTGGCACGGGTGCCGAATGGCGAAAAACGCATCGCGCTGATTCTCGCCAACTACCCGACCCGCGATGGTCGCATTGGCAATGGCGTCGGTCTCGACACGCCGGCGGCGGCGCTGAATATCCTGCGTGCGTTGCAGGCTGAGGGCTATCCGGTCACGGCAGAATTGCCCAAAACCGGCACCGAGTTGATCCAGCAATTGCTCGGTGGCGTCAGCAACGATCTCGATACGATTGATCTGCGCCCGTGCCAGCAAAGCCTGGCGATGGGCGCTTATCTGACGATGTTCAACGCCTTGCCCGAAGCCAATCGCGCGGCGGTGATCGAGCGCTGGGGATCACCGCAAAACGATCCGATGTGCCGCGACGGGCGGATGATGATCGCCGGCATTCGTTTCGGCCTGACCTTCGTCGGTATTCAACCGGCGCGCGGTTATCAGGTCGATCCGAGCGCGGTCTATCACGACCCGGATCTGGTGCCACCGCACGCTTATCTGGCGTTCTATTTCTGGCTGCGCAACACCTACGGCACACACGGCGTGATCCACGTCGGCAAGCACGGCAACCTTGAATGGCTGCCGGGCAAAGGCGTCGGCCTCTCGGAGAATTGCTGGCCGGACGCGCTGCTCGGACCGCTGCCGAATATCTATCCGTTTATCGTCAATGACCCGGGCGAGGGCGCGCAGGCCAAACGACGCACCCAAGCAGTGATCATCGACCACCTGATGCCGCCGCTGACCCGTGCCGAAACCTACGGCCCATTGCGCAATCTGGAGCTGTTGGCCGACGAATATTACGAAGCGCAACTGCTCGATCCGCGCCGCGCCCGTGAGTTGCAGCGCGATATTTTGCAACTGGTGCGCGAGACGCAGATTGATCGCGAACTGCAACTCGATGCCGGGCTGGACAGCGACGCTGATGCGGCGATCTGGCTGCCGCGTCTCGATACGTATTTGTGTGATCTGAAGGAATCGCAGATTCGCGATGGCTTGCACATTTTTGGCGAGTCACCGAACGGGCGACTGCGCATTGATACGTTGTTGGCGTTGTTGCGGATTCCACGCGGAGACGGTAAGGGCGCCCAATCGAGTCTGCTGCGCGCATTGGCCAAAGCGTTCGAACTCGGTTTCGATCCGCTTGATTGCGCGTTGTCCGACCCGTGGACTGGCCCGCGCCCCGAAGAACTGCAATCGCAAAGCGACGAAGTCTGGCGCACCGCCGGCGACACCCGCGAACGTCTCGAACTGTTTGCCACACAGCTGATTTCCCAAGCCCTGCACGATCCATGTGGGAGCGAGCTTGCTCGCGAAGGCGTCGTGTCAGCCAACACTTCATTCACTGACACACAGCTTTCGCGAGCAAGCTCGCTCCCACAGGGATCGGGGGGGGCTGATGTGAATGCGATTATCCAGTCGCTGCGTGAAGTCGTCGCCCCACGCCTGGACGCCTGCGGCCCCGCCGAAATGCGCGGTCTGCTCGACGCCCTCAGCGGCCGTTTCGTCCCCGCCGGCCCGAGCGGTGCACCCAGCCGTGGTCGCCTCGACGTGCTGCCCACCGGCCGTAACTTCTACTCGGTCGACGTCCGCAACTTGCCGACCACCACCGCATGGCGCATCGGTTTCCAGTCCGCCACGTTGATCCTTGAACGACACCTGCAAGACCATGGCGATCACCTGCGCCAGCTCGGTTTATCGGTCTGGGGCACGGCCACCATGCGCACTGGCGGCGATGACATCGCCCAGGCCATGGCGTTGATGGGCGTGCGTCCGGTGTGGGCCACTGGCAGTCAGCGCGTCGATGATTTCGAGATTCTGCCGCTGAGCCTGCTTGACCGTCCGCGCGTCGACGTCACGTTGCGCGTCTCAGGATTCTTCCGTGATGCCTTCGCCAACCTGATTCGTCTGTTCGACGCTGCCGTGCAAGCAGTGGCTGCGCTGGACGAGCCGGACGATCTCAATCCGCTGGCGGCAAAAGTCCGCGCTGAGCGCGAGGCACTGCTGCAATCGGGCCTCGATGAGGACACCGCGCGTCGTCAGGCCGGTTGGCGGATCTTCGGCGCCAAACCCGGTGCCTACGGCGCAGGCGTGCAGGGCGCCATCGACGGTCGCTTGTGGCAGAGCCGCGACGATCTGGCCGAGGTTTATCTGAACTGGGGCGCCTACGCTTACGGCGGTTCCGACGAAGGCACCGCCGCCCGCGAGCAATTTGTCCAGCGCCTGAGTCAGGTGCAAGCGGTGTTGCAGAATCAGGACAATCGCGAGCACGACTTGCTCGATTCCAACGACTACTACCAATTCCAGGGCGGCATGCTCGCTGCTGTGGAGACCCTGCGTGGCGAAGCGGCGGCCAGTTATCACGGCGATCACAGCCAGCCGGATCTGCCGAAGATCCGCACGTTGAAGGAAGAGCTGAACCGGGTGATCCGCTCGCGAGCGGCCAATCCGAAATGGATCGACGGGGTTAAGCGCCATGGCTATAAAGGCGCGTTTGAATTAGCGGCAACGGTCGACAACCTGTTCGCGTTTGATGCGACGACGCAGTTGATTGATGATCACCAGTACGCGTTGTTGGCGGATGCGTATTTGCTCGATCCGGCGACGCGGGATTTTGTCCGTGAGCATAATCCGCATGCGTTGCGTGATATGACTGAACGGATGCTTGAAGCGCAGCAGCGGGGGATGTGGCAGGAACCGGGGGCTTATAAAGAGGCGCTGGAGAATCTGTTGCTGGACATAGAAGAAGATGTCTAGGCAGTCAAAAGCTACCCTCACCCCAGCCCTCTCCCGGAGGGAGAGGGGGCCGATCTATGTTGCTGTCAGAACTTGAGCTCGGCTCGATATATCAGGTCGGCGTAACTCGCCAGAACAACTCGGTCAGTTCCCTCTCCCTCCGGGAGAGGGCTAGGGTGAGGGCCACCCCGACTGACACACCACCACACCAAGAACACCCACGACCACGACAGAGAAAACCCAAATGACCGACACCCCGCATTTCCCGCTCTCCGCCGTGGTCGGCGCCGATGAACTGAAACTCGCCCTGTGCCTCACCGCCATCGACCCGAAAATCGGTGGCGTGCTGATCGAAGGCCCGCGCGGCATGGCCAAATCCACCCTGGCGCGTGGCCTGGCCGATCTGCTCGCCAGTGGTCAATTCGTCACCTTGCCGCTGGGTGCTACCGAAGAGCGTCTGGTCGGCACCCTCGACCTCGACGCCGCGCTCAGCAACGGGCGCGCACAATTCTCACCGGGCGTGCTGGCCAAGGCCGACGGCGGTGTGCTCTACGTCGATGAAGTCAACTTACTGCCGGATCACTTGGTGGATCTGCTGCTCGACGTTGCCGCCAGCGGCACCAACCTGATCGAGCGCGACGGTATTTCCCATCGGCATTCGGCAAAGTTCGTGCTGATCGGCACCATGAACCCGGAAGAAGGCGAGTTGCGTCCGCAACTGCTCGACCGCTTTGGCTTGAACGTCGCCCTTAGTGGCCATACAGCACCGACCGAGCGCGGGCAGATCATTCGCCGGCGACTGGATTTCGACCACGATCCGCAAGCGTTCTGCGCGCAGTGGGAAGCCGAGCAACAGGCCCTGCGTACTCGCTGCCAAAACGCTCGCGATGCCTTGGCCGATATTGCGCTGGACGATGCCGCACTGGCGCAGATCACTGAGCGTTGTTTCGCCGCCGGAGTCGATGGTCTGCGTGCCGACCTGGTCTGGTTGCGGGCCGCTCGTGCCCACGCGGCATGGCGCGGGGCTGCGGTGATTGGCGAAGAAGACATCGACGCGGTGGCCGAGTTTGCCCTGCGTCATCGGCGTCGCGAGCATCCACCATCGAGTCCGCAACAACCTGCCCAGTCGCCGGCCGAAACCCAGGCCTCGTCGAGCGAAGGGCAGGGCCAGTGGGGCGACATGCCGGCGCCCGCTCTTGCCACCGGCGCTCGCCGTGAAGTGCCGAGCTGGCCAAAAAAGCCTTAGGCATTCGCCCCCGATCCGATGCGGGGGCGAATGCCAGACCCCGCGCCGGACAGCTGGACGACGGACGTCAGGGCAAACGCCATGCGGCCCGCAGTGGCACGGTGAACTGGCCGGGCACGTTGCTCAATGGACGTCCTCGGGTCCGTGAAGATCTGCTGTTTCAACTGCGTACGCGCTCGCCGCATGAGCTGTGGCTGGTGATCGTCGATGCTTCAGCTTCGACACGGCGCCATCATGCCTTGAGCGATGCCAAAGGTTTGCTCGCGCAACTGTTCGACGATGCTTATCGCCAGCGCGCGCGGCTGGCATTGCTGACCGCCAGTGGTTCGGCGCCGCAATGGCAGGTGCAGGGACTGAAGGCGTCCAGCGGCTTGCGTGCCTGGCTGGAGGCGTTGGGCGCTGGCGGTGGCACGCCGTTGCTGGCCGCGCTGGTGCAGGCCGAGCAATGGCTGGCGGTGCGGCGCAAGCGTTTTCCCGCCGAGCAGCAGCGATTGTTGGTGGTCACGGATGGGCGTTTGAAGCAGTGGTCGGGATTGCCGGCGCTGGCGTGTCCGGGGTTGTTGATCGATATCGAGCGCGGGCCTATTCGGTTGGGCCGGGCGCGGGATCTGGCCGAGGCGCTGGGATCAGAGTATCGACATATCGATGAGCTGATTTCTCTCTGATACCTTCTGTGTACGGTCGGGCCTCATCGCGAGCAGGCTCACTCCTACATTTGGAATGCGTTCCCTTGTAGGAGTGAGCCTGCTCGCGATTGCATCGATCCGGTCTAGAGCCGAACACTCAAAACCCGCATCCCTGCTCTATGCTGCACCCAGCCCAATCACAAGGAGTGAGCGATGCGCGTACTGGTCAACAATCCCGCGGACGATTTCCGCGTCAAAGCCTACGCCGGTACCAACGGCGTGCTGCTGGCCATGGACTTGGCCGAATCTCGGCGCAAAGGCCTGTTGGGTTTCGCCATCGAAAAGCAGCAGGGCGGCAAACCCTGGTTGTTCCTGTTCAACAGCCTGACTTTCCCCGGCAAGGCGCACACGTTTCCCCAGTTTCACGCCACCCCGAGCGATACCGCACCGCTGCAGAAATTTCGCTGGGCTGATTACGCGGTCAATCCGGGCATGACCCTCCACTATCGTGTGCACCTGGCCTACGGCACGGCCAATGCCGTGCAGTTGGGCGAAGCACTCGAGCTGACGATCACCTCCGATGACGGTCACCCGAGCAACCAGAACGTGATATTCAATCGCGCCGTCGCCGCCAGTCAGGCATTCCAGCGCAAGTTTCCCGATCTCGATGCACAGATCAGCGCCAACAAAAACATGCCCATCGAAGCCTGGCCTGACGCAGCTCGCCAGTGGCTGGAGAACGGTTTGCTCGGACGCTTGCTAGGTTTTATCGAGCGCGCCGTCGATGGCCAATGGGCGCTGGACATCGCCATCTACGAATACCAGTTACAGGCAATCATCGATGCGGTGAATGCGGCGTTCGCGCGGGGCGTGAAGGTGCGGGTGCTGTATCACGCCCGGCCGGATGACGAAGACACCATGATCAATGAAGCAAGTCTGGCGGCGCTGCCTCCTGCGAGCAAACGCGGGCGAGTGACCCACAACATTTTTCACGACAAATTTATCGTTCTCAGCCGCGTCGCTGCCAGCGGTGAGCATCAGCCTGAAGCGGTTCTGTGTGGCAGCACCAATTTCACCGCCAACGGCGTCTACCGGCAGGCCAACGTGGTGCATGTGCTGGACGACGAATCGGTTGCTGCCAGTTACCTGCAAACGTTCGAGCAGATTTGGCTGCAGCCGGATGATGTCGGTGCTACCCGCGACTGGATCACCAAGCACAACCCGATGAATCCGCAACAGCCGCTGTTCGTCGGTTTTTCACCGCGTACTGGCGGGGCTGACCTGGAGGCGTTCGTGAAGATCATCAGCGCGGCAAAAAAGGACGTGCTGTTCGTCACGGCGTTCTCGCTGCCGGACGCGATTCTCAACGCGTTACTTGGCCAGCCCCACGACGACATTTTGCGTTATGGCCTGCAAAACACTGCCAGCCGAATCACCGGTTTCCATGCCGACCGCAGCGCCGAATTCGCCGCCACTGCGCTGCTCAATACCGGGCTGGAAGGCTGGTTGCGCGAGAACATGAAAGGTCAGAAGGGCAACCTGCTGGTGCACACCAAAGCGGTGATCACTGACTTCACCAGCGATTCGCCGACCATCATCAGCGGCAGCCACAACCTCAGTGCTGCGGCTAGCAATGGCAACGATGAAAACTACCTGATCATTCGTGGCAACATCGATCTGGCGGATCGTTACGGGCTGGAGCTGTTGCGATTTTACGAGCATTACCGGTTTCGTTATTTCGCGAGGAAACTGGCGTTGAAACAGGTGAGTCCATTGGCGGCGGACGACAGTTGGACCAACGATTATTACCTCGAAGGGGATTTGCGGCAGTTGTCCCGGCTGCGCTTCGCCGGACGCTGACACCGTACTGTAGGAGCTGCCGCAGGCTGCGATCTTTTGATCTTGTTTTTAAGAATCAAAATCGAAAGATCGCAGCCTGCGGCAGCTCCTACAGGGGGATGCGGATAGTTGTTACAGATTTTGAAATGATTTGCCGCTGTAGGAAATGTTCCCAATGCCTGTACGCTCCAAGGCCATTTTTCATTCAGGATCTACATGAACACCCTCTCGGAGCCTCCCAGTCGCACCTTCCCCTCGCGCCATGGCGCGGTCTTGACGCACTCGCAGCATCCAGTTTTCCGACATCCGACTATCGTTGTTAACGCGGCCCCAGAGCCTTCGCGTTGCGCTTTGCCGTGTCCGGCAGCCTGAATTAACCGAGAGAGATCGAGACGTTTTATGGAATGGTTAGCGGATCCCACGGCCTGGTTAGGCTTGTTGACTTTGATCGTGCTGGAACTGGTGCTGGGTATCGACAACCTGGTGTTCATCGCAATTCTGGCGGACAAACTGCCACCGCATCAGCGTGACCGTGCGCGGATTATCGGCCTGTCGCTGGCGCTGATCATGCGCCTTGGTCTGTTGGCGAGTATCTCCTGGCTGGTCACCCTCACGCAGCCGTTGTTCGAAGTGTTCGATAAGAGCTTCTCCGGCCGTGACCTGATCATGCTGTTCGGTGGTGTGTTCCTGTTGTTCAAGGCCACCATGGAATTGCACGAACGCCTTGAAGGTCACGTCGGCGAACGCACGACCAACAGCGCTTATGCCTTGTTCTGGCCGATCGTCGCGCAGATTGTGGTGCTTGATGCGGTGTTCTCGCTCGATGCGGTGATCACCGCCGTGGGCATGGTCGATGAACTGGCGGTGATGATGATCGCGGTGATCATCTCGATTGGCTTGATGATCGTCGCCAGCAAGCCGCTGACGCGCTTCGTCAACGCACACCCGACGGTGATCATGCTGTGTTTGGGCTTCCTGATGATGATCGGTTTTGCCCTGACCGCTGAAGGTCTGGGCTTCCACATTCCGAAAGGTTATCTGTACGCCGCCATCGGTTTCTCGATTCTGATCGAGGTGTTCAACCAGATCGCCCGGGCTCGGCGCAAGCGCTCGATGCAAGGCCTGCGACCGATGCGCGAGCGCACGGCTCATGCGGTCCTGCGCTTGCTGGGCGGGCGCAAACTGGCGGTGGAAGAGGTCGGTGAGGAGATCTGCGACCTGCTCGACGACGGTGACGCGCCAAGTGCCGAACTGTTCGATCGTCGCGAACGGGTGATGATCAGCGGCGTGCTGCAACTGGCCGAGCGCCCGATTCGCGGGCTGATGACGGTGCGCGCCGATGTCGACACGATTGATCTGGCCGATGATCGCGAGGCGATTCGTACCCGCTTGATGCATTCGTCCTACTCGCGTCTGCCGTTGATTCGCAACGGTGCGGTGGATGAGCCTTTGGGCTTCGTGCACAAGAAAGAATTGCTCAAGGAGTACCTGGCCGGCGCCGAGCCGAATCTGGAGTATTTGGCGCGCAAGACCATCAATCTGCTCGACAGCTATTCGATCCTCAACGCGCTGGAGCAAATGCGCGCCGCCTCGACGCACATTGCTTTTGTGGTCAACGAATTCGGTGATTTTGTCGGCGTGTTGACCATGACCGACATCCTCGAATCGATTGCCGGTGAGTTGCCCGATGCCAGCGAAATCGAAGGCCCGGACGTGATCGAGGAGCAGGGCGGGTTTATGGTCAGCGGCGCGTTGAACCTGGCGCGTGTGCGCCAGCGCACCGGGTTTGGTGCTGAGCCGACCGAGGACTATCAGACCATGGCCGGGTTGGTGATGAGCCTGCTGGATCGTCTGCCGGTCATTGGTGATCGTCTGGAACTTGAAGGCTGGCAGATGACGGTCAAAGCGGTGGAAGAGCGGCGTGTGACGCGGGTGTTGTTGGTGCGTGCTGCCGCGTAATACTTGAGTTATCTACTCACTGTGCCGGCCTCTTCGCGAGCAGGCTCGCTCTCACATTGGAACGCGTTTCAAATGTGGGAGCGAGCCTGCTCGCGAATGCTTGGGCTCAGGCATCGCACTACTCACTGATGAACAATGTAGCGATCCTTCCTGTTCCCACCCAACTGCGAGAAACATCTGACGGACAACGCAGAAACGTCGCTGGAAATCACGTGGTATCGTCAAATGGACTGACGTTAAGACCTTCAGGGAGTGCTATTTTAGGTGCTACTAAAAGCACTTCAGGAGGCACCTTAATGGCACACATCGTTCTTTCCCACGTAGTAGCGAGTATTTCCGAATTGAAAAAAAATCCGATGGGCACCGTAGCTGCTGGAGGTGGACGCTCCGTAGCGATTCTCAACCGAAATGAACCAGCGTTTTATTGCGTACCTGCCAAAGAATACGAGGCAATGATGACGCGTCTTGATGATCTGGAGTTGATCGAGCTTTGCAAGGAGCGAGAAAACGACCCCACCATCAAGGCCTCAATAGATGACCTATGAGCTGGAGTTTTCTGAAAAGGCCTGGAGAGAATGGGAGAAGCTGGGCGCAGGTCTGCGAGATCAGTTCAAGAAAAAACTGGCGGAGCGGCTAATGCCAGTCAGTTAAGCTGACTGGCATTTTTATTTTTGATCGGATACTTG
>NZ_CDROCK010000091.1:0-11427 GCF_977020205.1 Pseudomonas sp. AIG
AAGCTTTCGTTCTGGCCGCTGCCAATGTGATTGAACGGCCGCGCCACCAACACCGGCCAACCTTCGCTCAGGCCCCATTGCAGGCTGAGAAATTCCGCCGAGAGCTTGCTCACCGCGTACGGGTTGCGCGGGCAGGGCGGTTGTTGTTCGGTAATGGGCAGGTCGCTTTCGCCGACTTGGCCGTAGACGTCACCGGAACTGACATACAGGAACGTGCCAGCAAAGCCGCGCGCCTTGAGGGCTTGCAACAGGTTGAGCGTACCGAGCAGATTGATGGCGAGTGTGCGTGCCGGATCGCGGAAGGCTTCGGGGACGAAAGTCTGCCCGGCCAGATGAATGACCGCATCAGGCAACTGCGGCCACAAGTCGGTGAGGCTGTGCGGATCGGTGAGGTCGTAGGGCAAAGCGGCAGGCAGCAGCTCCCACGACGAATCCGGCAGCACCAGACGCGACTGAATATGTTGTCCCACGAATCCACTGAGACCCGTGACGAACAGACGCTTTTTCAAACAGCGACCCCTTGGTCTTGAACTTGCGCCACTTTCCCACAGGCTTTGAAGGAAGGTTCTGTCAGACCGGTAGAAAAACCGCTTAAAAGACAGGCGAAGTCAGTTGTTGTAGTTGTTTGTGACCAATCTGTGCCAAATGCTCGGCAAATTCAACAGGGCAAACCGTGACCGGTCAGTTCTCGTCAGCGTAGTCCGATTTATTCTCGCCGAGCGGTTCACGAACGCTTCGCGGATGTGTTTAGAATGCGCCTTGTCACGATTGGCCGGGTTCGTCGGGATCGTCGTGCACAAAGGTGAAACCGACCACTAAAACAAGAACAAGACGGGACCGAAGACGAAGAACGGACATCGATCCGATTCAACGCCTGGCCGTCATAGTGTGAGGCTGCCGGGATGGCAGTTTCATCGTGGAATGCCATGAATTTCATTCTTTACTCGGACATCAACGACCGTTCCATCAGCCAGAATCTGGGGCATCCCGATTCCAGTTATTACTTTGTGCTGAAGGCCTATCTCCCCCTGCTCGAAACGCTCGGACGAGTCCACGTGGTGAGTGCTGTGGCCGAGGTCGATCCGCTCTACCGACAGTTGCTCGCCGCTGGCCAGGAGAGTGTTTTCCTTTCGTTCACCCGACCGCAGAAAACGCAGACAGATCTCGAATGCCCCACCGTCTGCGTTGTTGCGTGGGATTACGATTCAATCCCTGATGAACAGTGCAACGACGATCCTCGCCAGGACTGGACGCACATGCTGGCCAGACACGGCCGGGTGATCACACTGTCCTGCCACACGGCCGCAGCGATCCGTCGCTCAATGGGCGAAGACTTCCCGGTGTTGGTCTTGCCAGCGCCGCTGTGGGAGCGCTTTGCGGCGATTCGCGAGCAACACGTCAGCGTGCCGGTCAATCCGGGTACGACGTTGACAGTCAAAGGTTGCATCTTTGATTCCCGCCAGATGAACCTGCACCCGGATAACCTGCTGCCCAAGCCGCTGACAGCCGCAGAACTGGCAGAAATCGAAGCACAGCTGGAGGCTTCGCGCCCTCCACCGCTAAACCTGAAGCGGCGTTTCGTGATTGCCCGGCATTACTTGCGAATGTGGGCGCTGAATCTGGGCCACGAGCAAGAGCCGCCAGTGCCGCGCGTGAGGTTTCTGCAGAACTGGTACTGGGAAGGCGTTCGCGACCTGGTTCCGGAGACCTTGCATGACTGGCTTGGCAAACGTCTGCCAAACATCGCAGGCCCGCAGCCTTTGCCGGTAGCGATCCAACCGCCGCCGCGAGAGATGCCGGACAGTTCATTAGCGGTTCAAACCCGTGTCGACGGCGTGGTCTACGTGACGGTGTTCCGCCCCGATGACGGCCGCAAGAACTGGCTACAGATCCTGACGGCTTTTTGCGCAGCGTTCCGTGACACCCCCGACGCCACACTGGTGATGAAATTCACTCAAAGCGATCTGGAGGCCGTCTACGCGCACTTGATGACACCGCTGGCGCAACTGGCACCGTTTTCCTGCCGGGTCGTGATGATTCACGGCTATCTGGACGATGCTGAATATGCGCGGCTTTATCAGGCGGCGAGTTTTTATGTCAACGCTTCGCATTGTGAAGGCCTGTGCTTGCCGCTGATGGAGTTCATGGCGTGCGGCAAACCGGTGATCGCTCCCGATCACACGGCGATGCAGGATTACATCGACGCGTCCGTGGCGTTCGTGGTCGGCTCCAGCGTAGAGGCGTGCACCTGGCCCCATGACCCGCGAATGCTGTTCCGTGCGCAACGTCATCGACCGGACTGGGGGTCGTTGAAAAAGGCCTACGAAAACAGCTACCGGATGGCCAAAACACAACCACAGGACTATCAGCGCATGTCGCTGGCGGCAGCCGAGCGCATGCGCGACTACTGCGCGCAACCGGCTCTGCAAAAGCGTGTGGAAGATTTTTTCGGACTGGCTTTGCAGTCCGGCAACGTTGCCCCGGTCATGGATAACGCCTCATGCTGATCATCATCCATTCCGAAACCAACCAGCACACCATCAGCCGCAACCTCGGGCGTTCGGAGTACAGCTATTTCTTTGTGCTCAAAGAGTACCGTCCGGTGCTGGAGCGGCTCGGGCGGGTGGTCGAGGTCATGGACCCGAACACTGAGGTCGATGCGTTGTACGCCGACTGCCAAACCCGTGGCGAGCCTTGTGTGTTTCTGTCGTTTTCGCCACCGCACCGCACTCCGGTGCATCTGGCCTGCCCGACGTTGCCGGTATTCGCCTGGGAGTTCAGCACCATTCCCAACGAGCCGTTTGCCGGTGATACGCTGAACGACTGGCGCACGGTGCTCAACGCCTGCGGTGCTGCGATCACTCATTCCACCTACACCGTCGACGCAGTGCGCGACGCTATGAGCGCTGATTACCCGATTGTTGCCGTGCCCGCCCCGGTCTGGGATCGATTCGCGGCGCGTGGCGTTCAGTTGCAGGGGCAACCGGTAGTCGATCCGATACGTTTGACGATCAAAGGGCTGGTGGTCGACAGCCGCGAGGTCGACCTGGAGGCTTTCGGTCCTGCTCATCTGCGAAGTGGTCCGGGTATCGACTTTCTCGCACCGGTCACCGAGCAGACGTTGTTGCTTGAAGGCGTGGTGTACACCTCGGTGTTCAACCCTCGCGACGGTCGCAAGAATTGGGAGGACATGATCAGTGCCTTCTGCGCAACGTTCCGTGAGGACGATGACGCGACGCTGGTGCTCAAACTCACTCACCACGATGCCGAAGAAGCGCTCACCGACATTCTTCATCACCTGTACAAAAATCAGCCATATCGCTGCCGAGTCGTGCCGGTCTATGGCTATCTGGCGGACGCAGATTACGAACGGTTGGTGCAGGCGACGCGCTACGTCGTCAACACGTCCTATGGCGAAGGCCAGTGTCTGCCGCTGATGGAGTTCATGTCCTGTGGCAAACCGGCGGTCGCACCGTGCACGACAGCGATGATCGATTACCTGAACGCCGATAATGCGTTCCTGATCGAGTCCACCGAGGAGTTCACGGCCTGGCCGCACGATCCGCGCTCGGCCTATCGGACACTGCGCTACGCGGCCAATTGGGCCTCGATTTGCGCGGCTTATCGAGCCAGCTACGAGGTGGCCAAAAACGACCCACAGCGTTATGCGCACATGTCGGCGAAGGCCGTGGAGAGTCTGCAAGGGTTTTGCAGTCAGGCTGTGGCTGAACAGCGGTTGCAGGTGTTTTTTGCGCAACTGTTCGAGCGCCGCACCGAACTTGCCATGGAGGACGCCGGCGCATGATCCGTCGATTGTTCCAGCGATTTTTAGCCGAGCCACAAGCGCCGCAAACCATTGAACCGACCAATGAACCGGCGGTTGAACTGCCGCCTGAAGCTGAGCCGGAACCGCTGTTCACCTGGTCGCCACGCGATGTCGGTTTGCGTGATGCGGTGCTGGACGGCTGGTTTCTCAATGACAGCGGCGAACTGCTCAAGGGCTTCGCCATAACGCCTGACGACACCTTGCTCGATGTTGGTTGTGGCGAGGGGGCCGCGACGTTGTTTGCGGTACGCCAGGGCGCATCGGTGATCTTCACTGACAGCGAGCACGACAAAGTGTGCGAGTTGGCGCGTCAGGTTGAAGCACGCACCACCAAGCCGAGTCTGGGGCTGGTCAGCAACAGCTTGCCATTGCCATTGGCGGATGGCTGCGCGAGCAGGGTAGTGTGCATGGAGGTGCTGGAGCACGTCGACGAGCCCGAGCCGTTCATGGCCGAACTGGCGCGGATGGGGCGTCCCGGTGCTTTGTATCTGCTCAGTGTGCCAGCGCCGGTTGGCGAGCATTTGCAGAAAGGCATCGCCCCCCGCAGTTATTACCAGTCACCCAACCATGTACAGATTTTCAGCCCGGAACGTTTCGAGGCGATGATCGAAGAGGCCGGACTGGTCATCGAACATCGGCAAGCCACCGGCTTCTTCTGGGTGATGGGGATGATTTTCTTCTGGGCCAGTGAAAAGGCTGCCGGCAAGGATCCGGGTGGTGCGGTGCGCGATCGCATTCAGGCACCGTTCCCGCATTTGATGGGCGGGTGGGCGAGAACCTGGGAAGAGATGCTGGACCGGCCCGACGGGCTTGCGATCAAACAGATCCTCGACCAGTTCATGCCCAAGAGCCAGGTAATCATTGCCCGTAAACCGCTGGATGCGGGGGGACCGGATGATCAATAAGCGAATCATGGACATCGAGGTGCTGCGCGCCATTGCCGTGCTCGGGGTGTTGTTTCATCACTTGCAAGGTCTGTTCAGCGACCCTGTGCCGCTGCTCGCAACCCTGCGTGACTGGGTGGGTCTGTGGTGGGGGGTGGATCTTTTCTTCGCGATTTCCGGGTTCGTCATCGCTCGCAGTCTGATTCCTGCGCTGCGCCGTTGCAGCAACCGTCAGGCGTATTGGGAGCAGACGCGTAACTTCTGGTTGCGTCGAGCCTTTCGCCTGCTGCCATCGGCGTGGTTGTGGCTGGCACTGATGCTGCTGCTGTGCATTTTTTTTAACCGCTCCGGAGCGTTCGGCACGGTGCAGGCCAACGTGCAGGCCACGCTCGCGGGCGTATTTCAGTACGCCAACTTCCGCTTTGCCGATGCTATTTTTCATTACGAATACGGCAGTAGTTTCGTCTACTGGAGTCTGGCGCTGGAAGAGCAGTTCTACCTGCTGTTTCCGCTGCTGATTCTGCTCTGTCGCAAACACCTGGTGTGGGTGCTGCTGGCGCTGGTTGCGGTGCAACTCTTCATGGTGCGGTCGTCGCTGTTGATGACCGTACGAACCGATGCGCTTGCCTGGGGGGTGTTGTTGGCCATGTGGAGTGTTCAACCGAGTTACCAACGCTGGCAGCCGACGTTTCTGCGCCGCCCGTGGGCCGGGGTGTCATTGCTGGTCATTGTCGGTTTGCTGCTGAGTTACCTGGGCACCGACCGCTTTACCAACGCGCCCTATCGCATCGGTGCCATCGCCATTCTCAGTGCAGTGCTGGTATGGATTGCCTCTTACAACAGAGATTATCTGTTGCCGCCCGGACGCTTGCAGCGAGTGATGGCCTGGGTGGGCAATCGTTCCTACGGGATCTACCTGATCCACATTCCGGTGTATTTCCTGGTGCGTGAAATGATCTTCCGTTTGCAGGGCGCAGGCCTGCCGAGCCCGGCCGGGCACCCGATCATTACTTTGCTGTTTGCATGCGCCCTGATCGTATTGCTCAGCGAACTGAATTATCGCTTCATTGAAACGCCTATGCGCAAACGCGGTTCGGCACTGGTGCAACGCTTGAGCACATCGCGACCGACCGTTGCGTCTGCTGAAGTCACTTCCTGATCGCGACGTGTGGAACGAGCCTGCTCGCGAAGGCCGGCAGGGTTTTGTGTAACCTTGCAGCCTTGTGGTGTCAGGGATCTGGAAGGTATGCGGTTTATCGTCGTTTTGTTTGCTGTGATGGTGCTGGCTGCTTGCAAGCAGCCGGACGCGCCACCCCTCGACCAACAACTCTACATCTGGCAACGTCAATGGACGCCGGCCCACGAGGCGGCGATGCGTGACAGTCGCCAGGATTTCTCAACGCTACGCGTCCTCGCACTGCAAGCCTTTCCCAATGCCGGATGGAACCGGGCGCGGATCGATGCGCCGTTATTGAAAGCCGATGGCCGTCCGTTGATTGCGGTGATTCGTCTCGATGGGCAGTTGCAGTCGCTGGATCAGGACCAGGTCACCACGCAAATTCTCCAGGTGCTTGCCGATTGGCAGGCGCATGGTCTTGTATTGAGCGGCGTTGAAATCGATCACGATGCCGGTAACGCGCGGTTGCCGGCTTACGCTGACTTTCTCAGGAATCTGCACTCGGCATTGCCGGCGACGCTGCCCTTGAGCATCACGGCGCTGCCAGCCTGGCTCGATAGCGCGCAACTGCCAACACTCCTGCAAACCGTCGACAGCAGCGTGCTGCAAGTCCACGCCGTCAGCGATCCTCGTCGGGGACTGTTTGATTCTGATCAGGCGTTGAAATGGGCCAAGGCTTGGGCGCGCATCACTGACAAACCGTTCTATCTGGCGCTGCCGGCCTACGGCGTGGCGTTGTTGCCGGATGATGGCGGGGCGCCGGTGGTGGAAAGCGAAGTGCAACTGGAGCGGGGCGGTGAGCGCCAGGAATTGCGCGCCGATCCGCTGCAATTGAGCCACCTCGGCAAGGCCTTGCGCGAAGACCCTCCGGCGCATCTGGCCGGGTTGATCTGGTTTCGCCTGCCGCTGGCCAACGACCGCCGCGCCTGGAGTTTGACCACCCTGCGCGCGGTCGCCCGTGGCGAGCAACTTAACAGTCAGCTCGGCATGACGTTCAGCGAACACAACGGACTCTACGACATCAAACTCGACAATCCCGGCAACCTCGACAGTGCCTGGCCTGCGCAAATCACCTTGAAGGCGCAAAGCTGTGAAGGCGCCGATGCGCTCGCCGGTTACTCGTTGCAACAAAGCCCGGATCTGCTTACCTTCACCCGCCTGCGCGACGGCCGCTTGTCGGCGGGCGGACAACGCGCCATCGGTTGGGCGCGTTGCGCCAATATTGATCAAGGAGGTTCGCATGTTGACCCGTAACTGGCCCCGCCATCTGCTCTGCCTGAGCCTCTGCCTGCCGCTCGGCTCTGCGCTGGCCTGCGGGCCGGATTTCCCTATGCGCCTGCTCGACAATCGCGGGCAGACCCTGGCGGATCTGCCCGAGGGCGACTTCAACTTCGAACTCAGTCGCCTCGGCAAAGCCATTGCCGGGCTGAACAACGTCACCGCTGCGACGCATAATCCGAACGACATGTACGGCGAGGAAAATGCCGCCGCCGAGGCACGGGAAAAAGCCGAGCAGGCCGGCCTGAGCGCCGAGCAGCAAGCGCTGGTCAAGCAATTGCGTGGCCTGACCGATGCGCGTCAGGTCGAAGCGCAGGGCGCCAGTCTGCCGGCGGAAATCCGTTTGTACGTGGCCGGTGCGGTGGCGTTTGCCACGGGCGATCATCAACTCGCCATCGCTTATTTCGACAAGCTGCTGGCGCTGCCGGCGCAGCAGCGTCCCTTGCGCAGCACTTGGGCTGCCTACTCTCTGGGTCGTACCTGGTTTGCCATGAGCAGCGAAGGCGGCGATGCGATCGAAGCGTTGGAGCAATCGCTTGCGGCGTTCCGCCAGGCCCGACAACTGAGCATCGACGGTTTCAGCGATCCGCTGGAGTTGGGCGTTGCCAGCCTCGGCGAAGAGGCCCGGGCGTTGCGCACGGCGGGCGACTGGAGCGGCGCCATCGAATTGTATGAAGCGCAGAACCTGCACGGCTCGGCGGTGGGTTACACCTCGCTCAAGCAATTGATGAATGAGCTGGCGGAGTTGCCCGAGGCCCAATTGGCCGAGTTGCTGCAGCACAAAGCGGTGCAGCAACTGGTCACGGCATCGCTGGTCAGCCGCCAGGGCTGGTCGTTTGGCGATGAGCCGCCAAACGAGAAGAAACTGGTCAAGCTGCTGCAAAACAGCACCCGTGGCAGCCTTGAAAATGCTGATCGTCTGGCGGCGATGAGTTATCAACAGGGCGATTATGCGGGGGCCAAGGCGTTCCTCGAAAATGCCGGCGACGGCGGGCTCGCTTGGTGGCTACGAGCCAAACTGGCGGTGCGTGACGGTGACAGGAACGCCGCAGCCGCAGCCTATTCGAAAGCTGCACAAGCCTTCCCGCAGCGTGAAGACTGGGGTTACCGGCGCACGCCGGACTGGGCCTATGAAACCGTTCAGCCGAAGTGCCGGGTCGAGGGCGAAAGTGCGATTCTCGCGTTGCAGCGCGGCGAATACCTGCAAGCGTTTGTGCAGTTGTATCGCAGCAACAGTGTTTATTGGTTCGATGCCGCGACAGTCGCCGAGCGTGTGTTGACGGTCGATGAGCTGAAAAAATACGTCGACGATAACGTGCCGGCCCCGCCCGCGCTGACTCAACAAGAGCGTGACAACTACGTGCCGCTGCCGGTCGCCGCCAGCCTGCGCAACTTGCTCGGTCGGCGTTTGCTGCGCGAAGGGCATTACGCCGACGCGGTCGCGTACTTCGATAATCCCGACCTGCAAAACAAGGCCCGACTCTACGGCGAACAACGGCTGAAGGCCGATGCCGCGTGGTGGCCGACCAAACGTGCCAGCGCGCTGTACAACGCCGCGTGGACGGCCCGCGAGTGGGGCATGGATATTCTCGGTTACGAGATGGCGCCGGACTACGCCACGTTCGGTGGCAACTACAGCCTGGAAAGTGTCGAGCTGAAAGTCGGTCCGCTGGTGAGCGAAGCCGAAGTGCAACGTCAGGCCGCCAGTGAAGCGCAACCGGATCAGCGCTATCACTACCGTTTCGTCGCGACCGAACTGGCCGGGCGCGCCGCTGACAACCTGCCGCACACCAGTCAGGCGTTTGCCGCGGTGCTGTGCAACGCTGCCGGCTGGAACAGCAGCCTGGAAGATCAGAGTGCGCTGTATCAGCGTTACATCAAGGAAGGCCCGTTCGTGCCGTGGGCGGTGGACTTCGGCAATCAGTGCCCGTACCCGGACTTCGAAAACGCCGACAAGCGTTACGTCACCCAGGTCACGGATGCCGTGCGTTCATCGCTGCGGCCGTACAAGTGGCCGGTGCAGATCAGTGCGGTTGTGCTGGTCTCGGCCGCTGCGTTGTTGTTGATCAGCCGTCGCCAGCGCAAGGCCCGCAAAGGCTAAGCCTGCTGGACGAAGGTCAGGCGCACGGCGAAACCGATCAGCAGGCTGCCGAACAGCCATTGTTGTACGCGTTGGGCCGTTGGACTGTGTTGCAGCCAACGACCCAGCGCGGCGCCGGTGAGGGCGTAGGCGCTGTCAAACAGCAGGCCGACGCCAACCAGCAGCATGCCGAGCACGGCGAACTGGCTCAGCACCGGAGCGCCGTCATTGACGATGAATTGCGGCAGCAGCACCGAGCAGAACAGCAAGGCCTTGGGATTGAGCAGGTTGGTCAGCAAACCGCGTCGAACGGCTTCGCGCCACTGCCCGTGTACTTCGCCAGCCTCACCCGCATTCAGGTTCGGCAGCAGAGTGCTGCGCAGGCAGTGAATGCCGATCCACAACAGATACGCCGCCCCCGCCAGCCGCACCACCTCGAATGTCCACGGCGCAGCCTTGAACAGCGCCGCGAGTCCCAACGCCGCCAGCGCCACGTGACAACCGCGGGCAACACCCAGGCCGATGGCGGTGGCCAGCGCCGCGCCGCGACCCTGTCGCGCACCGGTTTGCAGCAGCAGGATCATGTCCGGGCCGGGCAATAGATAAACCACCGCCAATGCCAGGAAAAACAGCCAGAGACTCGCCATGTTGCCGCCCTTTCGTTGTCGATTCGGTGCGCCAAGTCTAAGGCCGAAGGCCGGGGCAGGTGCTTGCGTAGTCAGCTTCTAAAACCGTCTTGATTGGCATAATCTGCTGGTTTTCAATGCCATGACACTCAGGATCTGCCAAACATGAAACTCGACGCCTTCGATCGCAAGATTCTCGCGGCCCTGCAACGTAACGGGCGGCTGAGCAATGTCGAGCTGGCGGATGAAATCGGCCTGTCAGCCTCGCCATGCCTGCGCCGGGTAAGGATGCTGGAGGAAGCCGGGGTGATTCGCGGTTATCAGGCCAATCTCGATCGTGATGAAGTCGGGCTGGGACTGACGGTGTTTGTCGGGGTCAAGGTCGAGCGTCATAACGATGAACAGGCAGAGGCGTTTTACACTGCGGTGACGGCATTGCCGGAGGTGATTTCGGCGTTTCTGGTGTCGGGGGAATCGGACTTTCTGCTGCAAGTGGTGGTGCCGGACTTGCGCGCGTATGACCGCTTTCTCAGCGGCTGCCTATTGAAGCTGCCGGGGGTGAGTGACATCCGCAGCAACTTTGCGATTCACACGGTGAAGACGCCGGGGGCGTTGCCGCTGGGGCATCTTCCGCTATAGACCGAGTCGCATCCTTCGCGAGCAAGCTCGCTCCCACAGTGACCGCGCTCTTTCAGGCGTATTAAGGTCGAATGTGGGAGCGAGCCTGCTCGCGAAAGCGGTGGGTCAGCCAAAAAAACTCCGAAACCTACATCTGCGTCGCCATCCCCTCGACATTCATCGCCGCCTGGCGCAATGCTTCCGATCGCGTTGGATGTGGATGGCAGGTCAGTGCGATGTCCTCCGCCGAAGCACTGAACTCCATCGCCACACAAAACTCGCCAATCATTTCACTCACACTCGGGCCGACCAGGTGTACGCCGAGGACTTCATCGGTGCGCTCATCAGCGAGGACTTTGGCGAACCCCTCGGTCTCATGGTTGATCTTCGCCCGGCTGTTGGCGGTGAACGGGAACTTGCCGACCTTGTAGGCGCGGCCCTCGGCCTTGAGCTGCTCTTCGGTCTTGCCGACGCTGGCCAGCTCGGGTCGGGTGTAGATCACGTTGGGGATCAGGTCGTAGTTAACTTCGCCAGCCTTGCCGTGAATCTGCTCAACACAGGCCATCGCTTCGTCTTCAGCCTTGTGCGCGAGCATCGGCCCGGAGGTCACGTCGCCGATCACCCAGACCCCGGCGGCTTCCGTGCGGTGCTGTTTGTTGGCGAGCATGCCGCGCTTGTCGGTGCTCAGGCCGACGTTCTCCAGACCGAGACCTTGGGTGTACGGACGGCGCCCGATGGCCACCAGCACGTAATCCGCGTCCAGCAACTCGGCAGTGCCGCCAGCGGCCGGCTCGACACTGAGCTGTACACCGTTGGCGGAAGATGTGGCGCTGGTGACTTTCGAACTCAACTTGAACGCGATGCCTTGTTTGCTCAGTGAGCGTTGCAGGGTTTTGCCGGCCTCGCCATCGACGCCCGGGCAGATGCGGTCGAGGTAT
>NZ_CDROCK010000092.1:0-9048 GCF_977020205.1 Pseudomonas sp. AIG
GGGCCTCTACCTCGGGCTCGGGCATGTCCAGCAGCTCGGGCCGCGACGGTGCGGCGAAAGGCAATTCGGTACGCGGCAGCCAATTGACCACCTGCATGGCGTTCAAATAGGCGCGGCGGCGGGACTCGATTAGCAAAGGTCGGCCACTTGTGGATAACTGAAAGTGCGCTGATTCTACCGCCCTTCGTTCAAGATCGCTTGCTGTTGATCGATAGCCTTTACCTGAGCTCGCTCCCTTGGAAAATGCGACAGCCCGTCCCGAGAGTGAATCGCATCCTTCGCGATGCAGTACAATCGCGGCTTTTAATCGTCAACCAGCCGGCCATTCCGATGATCGAACCCAAGCGCGTCTTGCGCGCCCTCGCTGAACACTGGGCACTTCTGGAGCCACTGTGCGAGCACTTCGACCAAGGCACATTGAGCCTCAACGAACTGCGCACGCAACTGGCCGCCCAACAACTGGACAGCACGCCGCAGGACATCACCAGCCTGCTCGACGTGTGGATTCGTCTCGATATTCTGATCCCGGTGGCGAAAAGCCCGAACCGTTTCGAGCTGAACGCGCAGATCCACGACTTCCTCGCTTACTTGCGGCGTGAACACCGCTTGGGTCTGTGTCTGGAAATCGAAGCCTACCTGCGCCACCTCGAGCGTCTGGCCGGTTATATCCAGGACGCGTTCGACGTCCGCGATGGCCACGACCTCGCCCGCCAGTTGCGCCTGCTCGATATGCGCGTGCGCGACGTGCTGAAGAAGCTCGACAACGATGAACAGGCCTTGGTCGCCGTCGCCGAACGGGCGAAGACCAGCGACCGGCAGATTCCGCTGCGTCAGCGTTACGCCGAAGTACTGGCGACGTGGGACGAATACGTCGAGCCGATGATCGATCTGGTGAATGCTGACGGCGCCTTCGAACAAGGCGTGCGCAAAGTCGAAACCGTGCTGCTGAAGATGCTCAGCGAACAGCAACGTCTCGGCCATCTGGTTGACGACGACATGTTGCTGCGCACCCACGCACGCATCCTCGAAATGCAGACCAGCGCCCAGCTGACCTTACGTCATGCCCGCGAACTGCTGCTGCCATTGCGTGAAGAAGCGCGCCGGCACAACGCCGTGACCCGTGGTGCCGCACTTGCACTGGCGGCGATTCGCCGTAAAGGCATCGACGCCGTGCCGCAAGCGGCGATGCCGCTGTTCACCCGCCCGCAAAGCACCTTCCTCGGCAGCGCCAGTCAGGTCGAAGCCTACGTGTATGCGTTGGCGCGTTTCGAGCCAAAACCGGCGCGCTTCCCCAAGGCGCACAAGACCCAGAAAGGCGAAGCCCCACGCGCTCCGCGCACCGTGCGTGAGATGGTCGACCGTTGCGAAGAAGCCCTGCCGATGCCGGATCTGATGACCTGGCTGCTGGAGCAGGAACCGGACGGCGCCACCGACGAATTGCTCTACTGGTTCTCGCGCCTGTCGCGGGAAAAACGCTTCAAGCGCGAGCGTCTGGAACGCCGCGAATACCACACTCATGAGCATCAGGTCAGCCTGCGCTCCTTCGCCCTGCTCTCGGCCAGCGATACCGCCGCCGAGGATTCTGCGAGCATCCCCAATGCATCTTGATCTTTCCGAACTGTCGCAACTCGCGCCGATCTTCCGCGAGCTGTTCAAGGGTTACCACGTCAGCCGTCGCGATCCGGAGTTGTACGCACAACTGTCGAACTTCCAGGATCAGTACCGCACGCTGTTCAAGGCGCTGGGCTTTGAACTGGTCTGCGATACCCGTGGTTTCTACTACTTTGTGCCGGACATGGCCGCTGCGGCGGTGAACAAGACCGCCCAGCGTCTGGCGCTGTTCACCTTCATCCTCGTTGAGCACCTGGCCGATCAGGGCCGCGACCCGATTGCCGTACTCGATGGCGGTAGCCTCGGCCGCGAAGAGTTGCCATCGCTGCTGGAGAAATACCGCGACCTGTTCATTCAGGCCGAAGTGCAGACCGTTGAAGAGCTCGAAGAAAAGATCATGCGCCGCATGACTCAACTCGGTTTCGCCGGCGAAGAAAACGGCGTGTACCGCTTCCTGCCGCCGATGCACCGTTTCCTCGACGTGTGCCTTTCGGTACAGCAAGACCGCGATCTGGCGGCCAGCGTGCACAGCGTATTGCCACTGCCGGCGCCGGTACTGATCGACGAAGCAGCCGAAGCCAAATTCCTCGAAACCGACGATCCGCTTGATCTCACCGAATTTGATGAAGAAAGCGAAGAAGACGCACTGGCCCGCGCCATTGCCGAAGAACAGGAGTCCGACGCATGAGCCAGGAACGCTATGGCATCCGCCGCTTTGCCCTTTTGAACACCGCCGGTTACAGCCTCGGCCTGTTCCCGCTGGAAGAACCGTTGTCGGTTTACGGCGCGAACAACCTCGGTAAATCGGCGTCGATCAACGCCTTGCAGTTCCCGATTCTGGCGCGCATGTCGGACATGAGTTTCGGCAAGTACAGCCTCGAACAATCGCGGCGCTTCTACTTCGCTTCCGACACCAGCTACATCCTTGTCGAAGTGAACCTGCCGCACGGTCCGCACGTGATTGGTGTAGTCGGTCGTGGCCCGGGCGGTGGTTTCGGTCACCAGTTCTTCGCCTACGCCGGCAAGCTCGATCTGGCGCATTACCAGAAGAACGACACCTGCCTGCGTCAGAAAGAGCTGTTCAGCAACCTTGAGAAAGAAGGCCTGAAAGCCTACGAACTCAAGCCTGATGAGCTGCGTCGTTTGCTGGTCGGCGGTCATACGTCGATCCCGCTCGACCTGACGCTGATCCCGCTGCGCTCCACTAGCGAGCAGAGCCTGAAGACGTTCCGCGCGTTGTTCATCAACCTGCTGCACATGCGCGAAATCACTGCGGCCAAGCTTAAACAACTGTTCCTCGATGCCTTCGAACACAGCCTGCGTTCCGGCAGCGTCGATTACATCGCCGCGTGCGAAGAAGCTTTCCGCGACGTGCGACGCATGGAACAGGACTACAACTCGCTGGTCGCGGCCGGCCCGTTGGTGGAAGCCTTGGCCAATGGCGTGAAACAACGCGACGTGCTGCGCGGCAAACTGCATCGCCTGTCGCCACTGCTCGATTCGTTGCTCGGCACCTGGTCGGACTACGCCAGTGCGCGCAAAGAAGAACTGACCATTCAGGCCGACCATTACCGTGGCGAGCAGGACAGCCTGCAAAACGATCAACGCGGCGGCACCCAGGAACTGATGCGTCTGGAGCGGGAAATTTCCGGCATCCAGCGTTGGCTCGGCGAGCTGTCGGTGTTGAAGAATCGCTTCGCCTTGGTCGATGACGTCAAAGTGCTCGAGCAGCAATTGCTCGCCGCCAAAGACGCTCACGACGAATTGGCCGGTGCCCTGGCACAATCGCGTCAGTTCAGTGCCGAAGATCTGGAAGAGCGCGTGCGCGATCTGGAAAAACGCCTGAAATCGGTGAAGCAGCAACTCGATCACGCCGACAACAACAGCTACGCCCGTCTGCGCGAAGAGTTCTCGCAACAGGATGTCGAGCGTCTGATGCGCCTGTTCAACAGCGCGCTGTTCAGCCTGCCGCTGGGCGAACACGGCATCACCCTCGACGACGATGGCGAGTGGGTCAAATCGGTTGAGCTGATTCTCGATGGTTTCAAAGGCGAGCGCTTCGAAGTGCCGGGCCTGTCCATCGACATCTCGCACATCGAGCCGCCGGCGCTGCAGGCCTTGGCTGACCGCGCGGCGTTGCGCGACCAGAAAGAGCGTCTGGAAAAAGAACTCAAGCAACTGAAGACCCAACAGGCTGTAGCCGCCGACCGCGCCGCGAGCAAGACCCAGACCGAAGCGCTGTATCAGCAAGTGCTGGATGCGCAGAAAGCCCTGGAAGATTTCCGCCGCACGCAGACCCTGAGCGCCGAAGAAAGCGACAAGCTCGAGCAACTGGCGCAGATGGAAGGCGCGCAGGACGAACTCAAGCGTTCCAGCGATGCCTTCACCGAGCGCGTCCAGCAACTGTCGGCCAAGCTGCAACTGGTCGGCCGCCAGATCGCCGACATGGAAGCCAAGCAACGTACGCTGGACGATGCCCTGCGCCGTCGTCAGTTGCTGCCGGCGGATCTGCCGTTCGGTACGCCGTTCATGGATCCGGTCGACGATTCGATGGACAACCTGCTGCCGCTGCTCAACGACTATCAGGACAGCTGGCAAGGCCTGCTGCGCGCCGACGGTCAGATCGAAGCGCTGTACGCGCAGGTGCGCCTCAAAGGCGTGGCCAAGTTCGACAGCGAAGACGACATGGAGCGCCGCCTGTCGCTGCTGATCAACGCTTACGCGCACCGTACCGATGAAGCGCTGACGTTGGGCAAGGCGCGTCGTGCTGCGGTTACCGACATCGCCCGGACCCTGCGCAATATCCGTAGCGACTACGACAGCCTCGAGCATCAACTGGCGCTGTTCAACCGCGAGATCAACAAGCGTCAGGTCTCCAACCTGCAAAGCTTCCGCATCGTCCTCGCGCCGAACAAGGAAGCCCTCAAGCACATCGACCAGATCATCCACAGCGCCGGTCAGTACGAAGAAGGCGAAACCCTGTCGGTGTTCGATCTGAGCCAAAGTGCCGAGCAGGACAACAAGAACGAAGAGGCCAAGGAATACCTGGCGCGGCTGGTGGCGGCAAACCACAACCAGCTCGGTCTAAAGGATTTGTTTGAACTGGCGTTCGAGATCACCAAGGTCAACGGTCAGCCGGTGATCCACACTGACATCGACGGTGCGGCGTCCAACGGCACGACCATGACCATCAAGGCGCTGACCAACATGTATTTGTTGCTGCACTTGATGGACCGCGATCAGGCCGGCCGCGTGCGTCTGCCGTACTACCTCGACGAAGCGGCGGACATCGACGAGAAGAACCAGGCCGCACTGCTGGAAACCAGCCTGCAACTGGGCTTCGTGCCGATTCTGGCGAGTGTGAAGCCGCAGGTCTGCGCCAGTGTCGCGATCGACCTGGAAGGCGGCAGCGGCCCGGCGGGGATCTACATCGATGAGGCGGACTGGAAGTACATCCGTCGCCATGATGTGGTGAAGGCTACGGTCAATGTTGAAGCGGATGAACCGGAGCTGGATGCGGTTTGATCGGCGTTAACTGAAGGCAATAAAAAGGGCCGCGATCTGTTTGGATCGCGGCCCTTTTTATGGCTTGGGTTTTGTGCTGATTTAAAGGGTCTCTTCGCGAGCAAGCTCGCTCCCACATTGGAACGCATTTCAAATGTGGGAGCGAGCTTGCTCGCGAAGGCGTCTTTGTAGACGCCACATCAACTTCAGATTACTTACCGAGGGAAATCTTCGGCGCCCACGTCAGCCACTCATCCTCAAACTTGTCGAACAGCGGGAACGTCTGCTCAGCCCGCGCCTGAT
The DNA here is from genome assembly GCF_977020205.1 of Pseudomonas sp. AIG. Taxonomy (NCBI): domain Bacteria; kingdom Pseudomonadati; phylum Pseudomonadota; class Gammaproteobacteria; order Pseudomonadales; family Pseudomonadaceae; genus Pseudomonas; species Pseudomonas sp. AIG. The sequence goes on from NZ_CDROCK010000092.1 coordinate 5,419, forward strand.
TGCCCATCCGCTCACCATCCGGCGTGGCGAAGGCGATGCCGCCCTGAATCGCCGTCTCCAACGACTCGGTGCGCACTGTCAAACCATTGAACAGACCGATATCGAAACCGACACCGCTGGTATTCCAGAACCGGCTGCCGCTGCGTACCAACGGCGCATATTTCGGCTCGATCAGAATGTGCACCAACACTCGATCAGCGGTCTGCCCCAGTTCATAACCGGTGACTTTGCCCACAGTAATTTCGCGGTAGGTGACTGGCACTCCCGGTTTCAGCGAACCACGACGGGCAGCGCTCAACACCAGACTCAGCCCCGCCTCTTGCTTGGTCACTTCCGGTGCATTCGCCAGCGCGACGAAGTTCTTTTGCGGGCCGAGGTTCTTCGCCGCCGGTTGCACTTCGATGTATTGCCCGGTGACCAAGGTTTCCAGATTGGCAGTCTTGATCAGGCCCAACTCAGGTTTTACCACCCAGAACTGACTGCCGACCCGGGCGATCTTCTCCGGCACTTCGGTGATGCGCGCCGTGAGGATCACCGATTGCAGATCGTCCGTCAGATCGACACTTTCAATCTTGCCGACATCCAGTCCCTTGAAGCGCACCGGGGTGCCACTGCGCAGACCATCAGCGCGATCGACTTTGATCGTCACCACCGTGCCTTTCTGATTCGCCTCATCATGGTTGGCGAACAGGCGGAAACGCGGAATACGTTTCTGCAGCGGCGCCTTGGCTTGCGGTGTCTCGAAGGCGATGCCACCGGCCATCAGGGTCTGCAGCGACTCACTCTTGACTTGAATGCCACCGGTCAGTCCGCCGGTCAACGTGATGCCACTGACATTCCAAAAGCGCGTGGAGGCGTTGACCAGATTTTCGTATTCCTTATCGATGTGCACGCCAATGACCAATTGCTTCTTGGTCTTGGAGAACTGATAGCTCTGCACCGAACCGACCTTGACCTGTTTGTACAGAATTGGACTGCCGACATCGATCGAGCCGAGGACATCGGTGAACAGCACCAGGTGCAAGCCCGGTGAGCGCAGATCCAGCGGCGGCGCCTTTGGCCGGGCCTCGAATTCGCGTTTCGGAGCCGCACCTTTATCGCCCGGGCGTACGGCGATGTAGTTACCTTTCACCAAGGCTTCCAGACCGGTGATCCCAGCCAGAGAAATCGACGGTTTGACTACCCAGAACTGCGTGCCATCGACCAGATAGTCCTCAGCCAATGGATCGAGGGTGAGCTCGGCTGTGGCGCTGTTCAGGTCAGGATCAACCTTCAGCGCCTTCATGTTGCCGACTTGAATGCCTTTGTACATCACCGGTGTGCGGCCAGCCTGCAGTCCTTCGAAGTCGCTGAGTTTGACCTTCACCCGAATGCCGGCAGCCGCCGCGTCAAAGTCCTCGTAGAGACGGAACGGCAGGCTCGGATCGGTCGGCGGACTGTCCTTGCGATTCTCCGGCGTAGCGAAGGCGATGCCGCCGGCGACGATGCTGGCCAGCGATTCGCTGCGTACTTTCACACCGGACAGGTTAGCGTCGATGCTGATGCCACTGGCGTTCCAGAAACGCGTGTGTTTGCGCACCAGTTTGGCGTAAGTCGGCTCGATGAAGACTTTCAGTTCTACTGTGCTTTGATCTTCCGAGAGCAGGTAGCTTTTGACCTGGCCGACTTTGATCTGCTTGTAGAACACCGGGCTGCCACGGCTCAGTGAACCGAGACGATCAGCCTTGATGGTCAGGTGCAGGCCAGGCTTGGCATCGGACAGCGGCGGCTCCTCGGAAAGCGCCTTGAACTTGCGCACGGGCTCGCCTTCTCCGGGGCTGATAGCCACGTAGTTACCGGATACCAGGGTTTCCAGTCCGGTGATACCGGCCAGGGTCACACTCGGTTTGACCAGCCAGAAGCGTGTGCTGGTCTTGAGGTATTGCTCGACGTCCTTGTTCATCTCGACCGTGGCGATTACGCCTTTGGAGTTACCCTCATCGTCGAGCTTGAGCGCTTTGACCTTACCGACCGACATGCCTTTGTACATAACCTCGGTCTTGTTGGCCTGGATGCCTTCGCCACTCTCGAAGCGGATTTGAATTTCGATACCGGTTTCGGAATAGGCACGCCAGCCGAGCCAGCCGCCGATGATCAGCGCGATCAGAGGCAGAACCCAAATGGCGGACCAGTTCGAGGCCGGTCGGGTTTTCGCTACGGGCAAATCAGTCATGGTCGTCGTCCGACTCCGTGTTATCCCAAATCAGTCGGGGATCGAAAGTTACTGCGGCGAGCATCGTCAGAATCACCACACTGGCGAAGGCGATGGCGCCAAGATTGGCTTCGACACTGGCAAGCCGGCCGAAGTTGACGACCGCCACGAGAATGGCGATCACAAATATATCGAGCATCGACCAGCGGCCAATGAACTCGATAAAACGGTACATCCAGATGCGCTGGCGGGCCGACAACGGCTGGCGTCGTTGCACCGAAAACAACAGCAGCGCGATACCCACCAGTTTGAAGGTTGGCACCAGAATACTGGCGATGAACACCACAGCGGCAATCGGGATCATGCCGTGCTGCACCAATTGGATCACGCCGGACATGATGGTGCTTGGGTCACCCTGGCCCAAAGAACTGACAGTCATGATTGGCAAGACATTGGCCGGGATATAGATAATCGCGGCGGTGATCAGCAGTGCCCAGGTGCGAACGAGGCTGTTCGGACGGCGAGCGTGAACCAGCGCACCGCAGCGGGTGCAGGTTTGCTCGTCGGCGTCCGCTTCCTGTTTGTTCAACTCATGACATTCGGTACACACCAGAATGCCCGCATCAATCGCCCGCATGAGCGTCTTCTCCTGATAACGCCTGCCAGATCTGATGCGGTGACATCACCACCTCCAGCCAGACCTGCACCAACAACAAACCGATGAAACACGCCAGGCCCAGACCTACGGTAATGGCGGCCATGTCCGCCAGTTTGACGATCGCCACCAGTACGCCCATGAGGTAAACCTCAAGCATTCCCCAGTCTTTGAGGTGGTGATAAATGCGATAGAGCAGCAAGCCGTAGCTGCGACCGATATCGAATCGGATTGTCAGTAACACGAACAACTGGCACAGCAACTTCAGCAACGGGATGGCCATGCTGCACAGGAATACGACAATCGACACGCCTTGCATGTCGGTGTTGAAGAGGCCGAGTACGCCACTCCAGACCGTATCCTGCGAAGACTGTCCGAGGATATTGAGCTGCATGATGGGCAAAAAGTTTGCCGGGATATACAACAGCAACGCTGCGATCACCAAGGCAAGGCTGCGCTGCACCACGTTATGACGGTGAGCGTACAACTCGTAACCGCAGCGAGGACAGAGCGCTTTCTCGCCATGGGCAAGTGTGGGCTTGCGCATCAGCAGGTCGCACTCGTGACAGGCCACCAAGTCTTCCAGCGGTAAATCTGACAGCCCGGGGGCGTCAACCGACTCTGACATACAGGCTCTGGCTCCGAATAAGGTGGGGCTATTCTAGTGTTCTGATTCGAAAATAACTGTGCAAATTTGTTCGCTGTCGCGAACAAAAACTTTCCTGCGGGCAAAACAAAACCCCAACTGCTTTCGCAATTGGGGTTTCGGAATTTAATCTTGACG
>NZ_CDROCK010000093.1:0-9013 GCF_977020205.1 Pseudomonas sp. AIG
GGCCTGTCACGCCGGGGGTCGCGGGTTCGAGTCCCGTCCGCTGCGCCATATTCGGAATCTGGAACACTGAACGCCAGATGCCACAGAAAGCCCGCCTAGTGCGGGCTTTTTGCTGTCTGGCGTTTGAGTATTTTTCGCTGCATATATCTATGTAGTGCCTGCCAGCCAAGCCGCTTTCGGACAATGGGCAACGTTGTTCATGACGCAATTCGCGTCATGAACCTGTTCAATTGCCTACCGAGAGGCTGAGTGCATGAGTGATTCCCTTCCAGCAAAAGCTGCCGAAAATTCGGCGGACCTAACGTTTCTGGCCCGCAAACCGTCATTTCTTGAATGCGATGACGCCGCGGCCTTTCTACATGGCATGAAATTCAAGGAAAACACCGAAGATCTCTGGTTTATCCTGAAAGATTGCCAGGGACGGTATTACTGTGCCGAGTTCTTGCAATCAGACGCACGTGAAGTGAATAACGACAGCGTTCCATCCAACGATTTGCTCTTTGTGTCCAAATGCGCGGGGCAGTTGTGCGTTTCGGTCGGATATACCGTCGTCGCCAGTTTCCATTTACATCCAGGCGCATGGATCGGCCTGGAGGAAACCGAGGCGGAGTTGTCTTATCGCAATCGCTTTTTTTCCTGGTCCGATCTGTGGGCCGTCATGAACCCGCGGCGCCAGTACTCCAGGTGCTATCTGTCCACAGGCAAGGACGGTCTTATTTCATACGCTTCAAGCGCATCAGATTTTGAGTCTGAACTGTCCCGGCAGATTGCGAAAAAAACAGACCAAAGCTCGAGTTTATTTCAGCGATTGTATGAAAGAGGAACTTTTCCAGCCAGCATCTGGATTCTGTTGGCTATCGGAGCTGGTGAACTCCGCATGGTAGTCAATAGCTTGGCTAAAAGCGCGTTATGGCGTCGCCGAGGCGCATTGAACGCCAGTTGGAAATGGGACATTGACCCAAATAATCAGACAAAGAAGTTCTCGGTCGAATTGATGCCGATTTTCAGCCCCGTGTTCCATGACGTCGCAGGCGTTGCGTCCTATTGGCGCATCAGGCAGCCCAATTCATCCGAGGGGCAAACAGTGGGTGTGATTCTCAAACATAAACACCGGGATGAGTTTATTGCCACCGCTGCCGAGTTCGGTGATTACATAGACTTTGACGTGTCTACAATTTTTCCCAAGGATCAGCATGGCAATGTCCAGCTTCCCGAGGGATTCCGGGTTTACGGTTTCTACCATTCGAGCAAGCCGTCGTCTCCAAACCTGTTGCCCGCAGCGGATACCGAACGCTTCAAGAACTTTTTTTCCCCTTCCGATATGAAAGTCGGACTGGATCGGTTGGTCGCCGCCCCTCAGCACCACCTGTTCATGATCACACCTGATGGGGCGGTCTTGAGCTTTTCGCAACCCGATATTCCAGTCAGATCGTTGATTGTTGAGTTGACGACGGACTTTGAACGGAAGTTGGTTTCGGGTGAAATCACCACACAGATGTATGTCGACAAAGTAGCAGCGGCCGGAAATCTGAGCGTACTCCTGCCGAGCAAGACATGGCTGGATGCCGGGCGGATCAGGCCATCTGTCGAGGTAGTCGCGGTGATTGCCGAGCCGACAGAGTGATCATTTGTCATTACGCTGGTGACGATAGTCACTGACTGCCTCGTAAACCGCTTTGCGCAACCGGTTGATCCCACCGATCGGTCGATGCGCCTCAATGCCAAACCAGGGGTTGAACGACAGGTTATCGCATTGCAGATTCAGCGCCGGGGTATCGAAATCCTGAGGTGGCAGGGTGATCCGCGCTACGGTTTCGAAGGGCGCGTCCTGCTCGCGCCATTCGATACTGGTGTCCTCGATCGGCATGTATTTGTGGGCATCCTGGCGCTGGATCTGCAGCACGAAACAGGCCTGCACCCGATCCGTCGACAACTGCTGATTCAACGCGCTGCGCAGGAAATTCGGCAGGTCGTGGTTCTGTTTGGGCAATGTGTACGCAGGACAATTGTCCGGATCGGGCGCTACCCGGAACTTTGCATTCGTCTCGCCGAATTTGTAGGGCGAAACCGAAAAGTATGTGGTCGCCGTCGGGCTATCCGGCGGCGGCGACAAGGTTGCCAGCGCAATCAGCAAATGGCGGATCTGCCAGGTGCGAGGGTCCCACCCGGGAAAGAAGGCCATGACCTTCTTGCCGTCGGCCTGGGCCGCCACATTCTGACGGTACTCGGCGACATCGCTGACAAAGAAGTTCGGGTGGCTGAACATCACGAAATCCTGTTCAGGCTGTGCCTGGCGGTTGCCGAGCAGCTGTTTTCCCGAAACATCCAGCAGTTTGATTGCCATGCCTCTGGCGTCGCGGAGGCTGTCGAACTGTGGGTAGGCATTGCCGTTGGACAGGCGAATCATCGCTTGCCAGGTTTTGCCGGGCTCACTGAACACGCCCTGTCGCAGCGACTGCGCCAGTTCCGGCAACACCTGCACCTGCGCCTTCACGCAACCATGAGCCTTGGCGTGTGCGTCGCGCAGATAACGTGTGCCTTCGCGGTGCTGATCAACGATGCGCACGGCGGTCTGAATCACGTCTTGAGTCATCGCGGCTTCGCCGGCTGGAATCTGTTCCAGCGCTGAAACCGGGCCACGGTGTTGCCAGGCAAACCACGCCGTGGCGATGGCCCAGCCGAGCAGGCCGATGGCGGCCACAATCAGCAGCGTTTTGCCAAGCAAACGTCCCAGCCATAACCAGATTCTGGCCGACAACGGCAATTCTTTCTTGAAGGTCGAGATCATGGCAGTTGCGCCTCCAGTGGGCCGCCGAGGACTTTCAGGTACTCAAGAAGTGCCCAGCGTTCTTCGGGCTGCAATAGCCGACCAATCACGCCATTGCCGCGTTCGCCAGCACGAAACTCATGACCGCTGTTGTGGTTGCCAGTGATACGCGTGTCGAACAGGAAGCCATTGGAAAAAGCTTCGGTGCGATAACCCAGATGGCGCGGATCGTACTCGAAGGTGCCTTTGAAGAAGGTTGTGGCGCGTTCATCCTGCGGCGACAGCAACTGATAAATGCTCGGCACCGAACCGTTGTGCAGAAACGGCGCGGTGGCCCAGACCCCGGCCAGTGGGCGGGCCTTGTAGGCGACTTTTTCGCGCACGCCGATGGGCAGACCGAAGCCATCCAGACGTGGTTTCTCCTGCGGCGTGACGTTGGCTTCGCGGTAGGCACGATCTTCGACGAAGGCGGTGACGTAAGCCAGGCCCTTGGCCACTGACAACTGGCTCAGATCCAGAGGTTCCTTGGGCGTCGGATGCAGTTTGACGTCCATGGTTTCGAGTTCCTTCAGGTCCCATTGCAGGGCGCTCAGGTCGAAACGGTGGCTGGCGATATTGTTGGCGGCGGTCGGGTCGGTGCCGATGACATCGACCGGCAGCATGTGCAAATGCTGCACCCAGCGCTCACCTTCCTGAGTCTGGCGCGGGACGTGGCAACCGGCGCAATTCTCGGCAAACAGCGTACGCCCCTTGGCTGCCAGGGGCTTGTCGATGGCGCCAAGCAGCTCCTCTGGCCACGCGGGCGGCTTGAGCTTTTGCAGGGTTTCTTCGATCGTGTGCAGATCACGCACGCGCACGCTGGAGGCATAACGTGCATCGCCTTGCAGCGGCTGGCCGTTGGCATCAAAGAAATTCAGGGTGGCGCCGACGCCCAATGCCTCGCCAATGTTGCGCGCCATTGGCTGTTGCGCCGAGCCGTTCCACTGCACCCAATCGAACGTCCACATATCCCAGAGCTGCGGGTAATCCACCGGGGCATTGGCCACGCGATAGTTGGCGGGGGAAATCGCATCGCCAAACGTTGCATTGGCAATGCGTCCGAAGGCATCGGCGCGGCCGGGACCTTCTTCGGTCGGGTAGAGGCCACGATGAGTGTCGTTCCAGGCGACTTTGAGGAAGGTGTTCAGTGAAGTTTTGAAGTCTTTGCGCAATTGATCGTGGCGCGTGTCGTATTCGTCGCCCAGCACGGTTCGGGCAAAGCGTTCGAATTTCCATGGGTTGTAGTAAGTCGAGGTCAGACTTGCCACCAACGCCTGTCCGAAACTGCCGCCCCGTAAAGTAGGAACACTGGAAGGCAACACATGTTGCGCGGTACCGCCGTCAATCCTCACAGCCTGGCCTTTGAAGCGCAACTCGCCGGTGTGGCAAGCGGCGCAAGTGATGTCCAGATATTGCTCGGAACTGTCAGGATTCTGGTGCCGGGCAAAACCGACGGGGAGGTTACCCGGATTTTTCGCTGAGGCTTTCTGCTGCGGATCAATCAAAAAACCGAAACGCGCGAGGTAATCGGGCGAGGCGAAACGTCGCTCCGAGAAGGGCAGTTCCAACGCTTGGAACCACTCATAGCGCAGCCCTTTGACCTGCGTGCCCTGAGGCGTGAAATAGTAGGTTTGCCGGTCTTCGTCACTCCACTGATTGAGGTAATGCACCTGCTCGGCGGGCGTGTAGAAGGGCAATTTCGGGTTGGCGACGTAATACAGCACCACTGCGAGAACGAGCCCCAGCAGCACGACGATCAGAGTCAGCACACGGAATAGAACGCGCAAGATAAACATCCTTGTCAAATTGTTCCGCTGTTATGCCTGAGCCTGCCACATGCGGCAAGTGGCCATTACGCCAGATGATGCAAGGAGAAACGACGCTGATTGTCGGGACAAGATGACAGAAGCTTCATCGTCGCTTCGCCTCAATGCGTTTTAATCCCTGAACTTATCGGAAGATTCCTGCTCTCATGCCGGTAGCCATTGGTCGTGGCGGCCTGATAAGCTCGCGGCTTTACTCGATTGCCCTTTCGGCGCATGAACAAGGAAATAGCATGAAACAGCATCGGTTGGCGGCGGCGGTTGCCCTGGTTAGCCTGGTCCTCGCGGGTTGTGATTCGCAGACCAGCGTAGAGCTGAAAACCCCGGCGCAAAAAGCTTCCTACGGTATCGGCCTGAACATGGGCAAGAGCCTGGCTCAGGAAGGCATGGATGATCTGGACTCCAAAGCGGTAGCCCAGGGCATCGAAGATGCCGTCGGCAAGAAAGAACAGAAGCTGAAAGATGAAGAACTGGTCGAAGCCTTCGCCGCGCTGCAAAAGCGTGCTGAGGAGCGCATGGCCAAGATGAGCGAAGAGTCGGCTGCGGCTGGCAAGAAGTTCCTTGAAGAAAACGGCAAGAAGGCGGGTGTAACCACCACCGCTTCCGGCCTGCAATATGAAGTGGTCAAGAAAGCCGACGGCCCACAGCCTAAGCCGACTGACGTAGTGACTGTTCACTACACCGGCAAGCTGACCAACGGCACCGTATTCGACAGCTCCGTCGAGCGCGGCAGCCCGATCGATCTGCCGGTAAGCGGCGTGATCCCGGGTTGGGTTGAAGGTCTGCAACTGATGCACGTTGGCGAGAAGTACAAACTGTACATCCCTAGCGATCTGGCTTACGGCGCTCAGTCGCCAAGCCCGGCAATCCCGGCCAACTCGGTTCTGGTCTTCGACCTGGAACTGCTGGCCATCAAGGATCCAGCCAAAGAAGCTGCTGCTGCCAAGTAATTGGCAAAGGCTTCAACAACAACGCCTCGCTTATGCGGGGCGTTGTTGCATCTGGAGTCTGGCAAGGGTAAACAGAGCGAACCGATGGCGGTCAGGAGAGTCATAGCCATTGAGGCTGCCATCGCTAGCCGCCCTGAGCAGCCAAGTCAATGAAATATTGGGGTTTTTTATGTGAGTAAAAAACGCCCGATCTGAGCGCAGGCCTTATGAAACGGGGCTTCCAGCGCTGAAATGCAGCTCTGTTCACAAGGTTATCCACAATTTGTGTGGATAACATTTCAATGCGAGGAATAGATGAAAGCTCCGTGGAATTTCGCTCGATTCCTGCCCTTGGCCGGCCGCCTGCTGGCACGTGGCCGCTTGCCGACCTTGCTGTTTGCGGTCGCCAGCAAAGGCGCCGCACAAGGCAATCGCCTCGGCAAACTCAAGGATGATCTACGCCTGCTCCAGGCGCTATGCCTGGCTTATTGGCGCGGCGAGTACCGGGCCATCAGTGGCAAAGCACTGGTTTCGGTGGTGGCGGGTTTGATGTACTTCCTCAGCCCGGTCGATGCGATTCCTGATTTCATTCCTGTGTTCGGCATGCTCGACGACATCGCCGTTCTCGCCTGGCTGATGAAAACCCTCGACGATGAACTCAATGCCTTCCGCCTCTGGCGCAACCGCCAGCAACCGGAAAAACTCGCCGTGGTCGAACGGTTGCCCGATACCCCTGAACAACTGCAACTGCAGGGGCCGAAAAAGCCCTGATTCATTCAGTCTTCCTGTAGATAGATACCCCCCGCGACCTTGGCCGCTGTTAGGATTACACTTCTAGGGAAAAGTGCCGACTCGCTAAGTGTTGTTGTCCTACGGGGTAGTCATGGATATTCAGATAATTGCACGCGATGGCGAACCCGAATACGCGGTTCTGCCGTGGGCTCAGTATCAGGCTCTACTAAAAGCAGCAGGCATCAACGAAACATCGTCGCGCCCGGCCCCAGCGCCTGTCGCGGCAACGTCAGACCCGATTCTTCCAGGTCTGGATCAACTACGCAGTTTGCGCGAAGGGAAGGGCATCGCCATTGAGGCGCTGGCCCGCACGGTAGGCATCAGCCCGTCTTATCTGGCCATGATCGAAAGTGGCGAGCGTCAACCCGACGCCGCGATTCGCCGCAGCCTGGCCTGGGAATTGACGGTGCCAGGGTGGAGGGATGAATCGTGAGCGTACGCATCAGTCGTCAACATTGGGACGGATTGCTCGGAGAACTGGATCAGGCGCGCCGTCAGCGCCATCTGCTGACTTATCGGGCCTTGCTTGAACGGTTGCAACTGCCGACACCGGCCATGCAAACCTTGACCGCTGCGCTTGAGCATCTGGCCGCGTTGGATGCCAAGGCTGAACAACCGTTGCGCAGCTCACTGGTGATCAGCCAAGGCGCCAGTCGTCTGCCGCGCACCGGTTTCTTTGAGTGCGTTGAACGTCTGGGACGTTTTTCCGGGCCGTCCGATGGTGTTGCCGCTGCCTCTTGGCATGCGTCGGAAGTCGTTCGCGTTTTTGAATACGAGTACCCGGAATCGGCGGAGGCCTGAGTGTTTTTACGACTCAAGGCGCGGGCCAGTTACTGGCTGGCCCGCAGGCTGTTTCACTGGTCATGGTTTGTTCGCCAACCGCGCGGTTGGCGTTGGCTCGAAGGTCAGTTTGCCCGTATGGCCAACCTCGGCGATGTCGATGCGCAAAGCTTCTATGGGCATATCCTGACCTTTCGTGGCGTCGGCCTCGGAGCGCGTGAAGAAGGTGTGCGCCTGTTGCGGCTGGCGGCGCTCGCAGGTGATGGCAAAGCGGCTTACCAGGTCGGCGTGATCAGCCTGGCCGGGACAACGAGCATACCGTCGGATCCTGTTGAAGCCGCACGCTGGTGGGGCATGGCTGCCAAGGCCGGGCATCCGCTGGCTGAGCTCAAATTGAAAGAGCTGAGTACTCGCGACTCAACACTGTAAATCCAGTTATGTCTGGTCAAATAAACGCGACGTGAGGTTTCCTCACGTCGCGTTTGCGTTTCTGCGCGCTTGTTTATCTATGAGTGATTTTTTACAGACAAGTCCTACAGTCATCGCCTACTTGCCTGACTTCTTTCCTGATTGATCCCCCGCACAGTTCCCGCGCCTAATTTTTGCGCGAGGGAACGCTCATGTTTGATCCGCTTATTCAGTCCACTTCGCACATCCGCGTGCGCTGATGGAAGCCGTCACCCGCATCGAGCAAGCACTCGACAGCTTTCCCGCCACCCTCAGTATTTACCGCGAGCAGCTCAAGCATTGGGCCAGTCGAACGGTGGAAAAAGTCAGTCAGGCGACGGATTTGCCGTCGCTGATGGGCATGGAACGGATCATTCGCTTCGGCTCCGATAGCACTGCCGTCAGCAGCACCGACAACGAGTTTTTCTCCGGCGTCGTCCAGTGCCCGAAGGGCGGGGTGATGGAGATCGAGAGCAAGTTTGAATCGGTATACGACATTGCGCTGGGCAACATCGTGGTCGATGTGATCGCCATGGATGGTGGTGAAACCACCCCCATCACCCTTGATGCGCAAGGCAAGGGCTCTTTCAAAGGAGTACCTGGAAAGTTCTATCGGGTGCTGGTGCACAGCGATGTCACTCCGCATCAGGTCGAGGATCTTTTCAAAGCCTATGACGGCCTGACCGCTGAGCTGGATGGCTGGCTGCGCAGTGAGTGGCAGGGTTTCAAACCGCAGTGGTCGCAGTCGGTGGCGACGGCGGCGGGCAACGGCATGCTCGCCGGGAGCTGGGCGGCGATCGAGGGGGTGTGGGACAGCATTGGCCTGCTGTCGGACATTCTCAAGGATCCCGGAGCGTTCGCCGAGCGGCTGGGTGAGGGCGCCACGCAGTTGATGGCGCTGGCGGCGACCGCCCCCGACGTCATGGAAAAGCTTCAATTGCTGGTCAGTGATGAAGCTGCACTGTGTTTGTTGCTGCGCACTGGCAGCCTTTGGCTCGAGATGTTGCCGCCCAGCGAAATCGCCGGGAAAACCGCGGAAGCGGCATCGATGATGATGGTGCAGTTGCTCATCGATGTGCTGATCAGCGTCGTTTTGACGTTCGTCAGTGGTGGTGCAGGCATCGCTTATCTGACGCTGCGTCTGGCGGACCGCGCCGTGCAATTGCTCTCGGCGGTGAAGCGTTTGGTGAAGGCGATGTTCGGCATCGTCGAAGGGGTCATCAAATACGTCGATCAATACAAAACCGTTGCCGCACGTGGCATCGCCGCCGGGGTGAAAAAGGGCCGGATGCAATTGCGCTGGAATGCGCAGCGCAACACCTTGTTGAAGAAAGACGAGCATCACGACGACTCGCCGGATCAGGCGAAAAACCCCAACGGTGACAGCGCCGATTGCGTGCCCTTTACCTGCACCAATGGTTGTCCGGTGTCGATGG
>NZ_CDROCK010000094.1:0-8938 GCF_977020205.1 Pseudomonas sp. AIG
TGTGTTGTGGCTACCCCTCACCCCAGCCCTCTCCCGAGGGAGAGGGAGCCGATTTTCGGGTGTTTCAAAACCTGAGTTCAACGCGGTATTGCACGTCGGCGTACTTCTACCAAACCACTCGGTCAGTTCCCTCTCCCTCTGGGAGAGGGTTAGGGTGAGGGGCTTTTGATTGTCCGCGGCAAATAATGGCGTCGACTCAAGTCGCCACATTCAAATACTTGCCCACCGGCGCTGCGCTTTCGAGCGAGTACTGCTTGCTCAAATTGGCAATCATGCGATTCAGTGCTTCTGTCGTGCTCTGCGTCGATGCCGTCTGTTCTTCGTCCGGTCGTTCACGCCCGGCCTGTAACGCCGTTTTCAGCTCATCGCTGCTGACACCGCCACTGCTGTCGCTGTCGAGTACTTTGAGCAGTGCCGCGCTGGTGTCGGTGCTGGTCGATGAGGTGCTGTCGCTGGTTTGCAGCGCGCTGCTGAGTTCGGTCGCGGTCACGCTGCCGTCGCCATCGGCGTCGAGTTGGCTGAACAGTTCGTCGCTATTGATGTGTGGCGGCGGCGGAGGGGGCGGGGTCAGGCTGGCGGTGAGTTCGTCCTGGCTGACGGTGCCGTCCTTGTTTTTGTCCAGTGCCGAGAAGAGTTCGTTGCTGTCGGTAGTGTTGCCGGCGCTGGTCAGGCCGCTGCTCAGTTCGTCGCTGCTGATGGCGCCGTCGCCGTCGGTGTCGAGGGCGCTGATCAGGGCGTCGGCCAGTTCGGTGGTGGGGGCCTGGTCGCCGGGTGGTGGCGGTGGGGGCGCCATGGCGGTCATTTCTTCGGCGCTGAGGCTGCCGCTGTCGTCGCTGTCGAGATCGCCGAATTGCTTGCTCAGGTTGACCAACAGGCCGTCGTCGGACTTCTGCGACAGAGCACTTTTCAGTTCGTCCTGGTCCACCGCGCCGTCGCCGTTGCTGTCGAGTTTGGCGAACAGTTCTTTTTGCAGTTGCTGGCTGCGGGCGTTTTGCGTGGAGGTGCTGCTGGTGCTGGTATAGCTCGTGTAGTTGCTGACGCTACCGATCATCGGACTCACTCCCTGGAATGGAAAACCGGTGGGCGTACCGGCTTATGCAGCGTCAGGGCGCGAGTTGTCCGGGGTATGTGGGGTTTGTACCGGTGGGTACACAGACTGAAATTTCACCTCCACCCCCTGTAGGAGTGAGCCTGCTCGCGATAGCGGTGTGTCAGTCAAAGCAACTCTCACAGATAAACCGCTATCGCGAGCAGGCTCACTCCTACAAGGGGATGTGTGTTTCTCAGGGGCGCGGCAGGCGAATGATGGCGGTCAGGCCGCCGCCGGGGGTTTCTTCGAGGTTGAGCTGGCCACCCAGACGTTGCGCCGCCTCGCGGGCAATGGTCATGCCCAGCCCCACACCGCCGGAATTGCGATTGCGCGAGCCTTCCAGCCGATAAAACGGCTCAAACACCGCTTCACGCTTGTCCTCGGCAATCCCCGGGCCTTGGTCGATCACACGGATCAGCAGTTGCTCGCGCTGATCCTGCAACTCGATGCGCGCCTGGCCGGCATAACGCAGGGCATTGTCCATCAGGTTATTGAGGCACGAACGCAGCGCCATGGGCTGTACTGGCAGCGGTGCGCAATGACCACTGACCTGCACGTCCGCGCCTTGGTCCTGAGCGTTTTCACAGAGCGACTCTACCAACGCCTGCACATCCATCAATTGCAAGGCTTCGCTGGTGCGTTGTTCGTGCAAGTAGGTGAGGGTGGCGTCCAGCATGCCGATCATGTCATCCAGATCCTGACGCATCTGGCCCTGCAGCTTTTCATCGCTGATGTTTTCCAGGCGCAGTTTCAGCCGTGACAACGGTGTGCGCAGATCATGGGAAACCGCACCGAGCATCCGCGCGCGCTGCTGCACCTGTTCGCGAATGCGCCGTTGCATCAGGTTGAAGGTATACGCGGCTTGTCGTGCTTCGCGCGGGCCGGACTCGTCGAGCGGCGGGCTGTCGAGGTCTTCGCTGAGGCGTTCGGCGGCGTCGCTCAAACGCTGGATCGGACGACTGAGCAGTTTGGCGCCATACCACGCCGCGATCATCAGCGTGATGAACTGAAAGGTCAGCGGCACCACCGGGCCACCGAACCACGGACGCGGTGGCCGAGGCGGATAACGCGGGTCCTGCGAGGGTTGCCGTTCCGCGCCTTGGGAAAACTCCTGAGGCGGCGGGGGCGGAGGCGGGCCGTAGAGGTGGAACCAGGTGAAAGCCAGCAGGTGCGCGAGGACGATCGCCACGAACAGCACGCCAAACAGGCGGCCGAACAGCGTGTCGAAGCGCGCCCGCATCAGCCGATGTCTCGCGCGTCGAACAGGTAACCCTCACCGCGTACGGTTTTGATCAACTGTGGCGCTTTCGGGTCGTCGCCGAGTTTCTGCCGCAGGCGCGACACCAGCAGATCGATGCTGCGGTCGAAGGCTTCGATCGAACGACCGCGGGCCGCGTCGAGCAATTGTTCGCGGCTGAGCACCCGGCGCGGACGTTCGATAAACACCCAGAGCAGACGGAATTCGGCGTTGGACAGCGGCACCACCAGGCCGTCGTCGGCGATCAATTGGCGCAGAACACTGTTCAAGCGCCAGTTGTCGAAACGGATGTTGGCGCGTTGTTCGGTGCGGTCATCGCGCACCCGACGCAGAATCGTTTGAATGCGCGCGACCAGTTCGCGCGGTTCGAACGGTTTGGCCATGTAGTCATCGGCGCCCAGTTCCAGGCCGATGATACGGTCGGTCGGCTCACAGCGAGCGGTGAGCATCAGGATCGGGATGTCCGATTCGGCGCGCAGCCAGCGGCACAGCGACAAGCCGTCTTCGCCGGGCAGCATCAGGTCCAGCACGACAACATCGAAATGCTCGGCCAGCAGCGCCTGACGCATCGCCGCACCGTCGGTGACGCCGCTGGCGTGGATATTGAAGCGCGCGAGGTAATCGATCATCAGCTCGCGGATCGGCACGTCATCGTCGACGATCAGCGCGCGAATGCTCCAGCGCTTGTCGTCTTTAGGCTCATCCGTCGCGGTCATTTGGGTGTTGTGCATGAGGCTGTTCATCTGCCAGTAGGCCGCCAACCACAAAAGATGGGCTGCGAGGTGGTGGTTTCAGCATAGGCGTCCAGCCGCGAGGCGGGAAGTGCTGATGTAAGGACGTGTTGCGGCTGGCGAGGCTAGCGCGGGTGCTTGTTGCTGGCGTGTCGGCTGTGTATCGGAGTCGACACAATAGCAGCGAGCGCTATGCTGATCACGGTTGGCGCGACGATTTACCGATCATCGGGTGCCGCGCCGCCGCCGGTTCCGCTACAATGCGCGCCGATTTCGACCTGCCTGAGAGCCCATTCATGTCCGCCTGCCAGACTCCTATCATCGTCGCCCTGGATTTCCCCACCCGTGACGCCGCACTGAAGCTGGCCGACCAGTTGGACCCGAAACTGTGCCGGGTCAAAGTGGGCAAGGAACTGTTCACCAGTTGCGCCGCAGAAATTGTCGGCACCCTGCGTGACAAGGGTTTTGAAGTATTCCTCGACCTGAAATTCCATGACATTCCCAACACCACCGCGATGGCGGTGAAGGCCGCCGCCGAGATGGGCGTGTGGATGGTCAACGTGCATTGCTCCGGCGGCCTGCGCATGATGGCCGCTTGCCGGGAAGAGCTGGACAAGCGCAGCGGCCCGCAACCGTTGTTGATCGGCGTGACCGTGCTGACCAGCATGGAGCGTGAAGATCTGGCCGGTATCGGTCTGGATATCGAACCGCAAGAACAAGTGCTGCGTCTGGCCGCACTGGCCGAAAAGGCTGGGATGGACGGTCTGGTGTGCTCGGCGCTGGAAGCCACGGCACTGAAAACCGCGCATCCGTCGCTGCAACTGGTGACCCCGGGGATTCGTCCGGCCGGCAGTGCGCAGGACGATCAGCGCCGCATTCTGACTCCGCGTCAGGCGCTGGATGCCGGTTCCGATTATCTGGTGATTGGCCGTCCGATCAGCCAGGCGGCGGATCCGGCCAAGGCGCTGGCGTCGGTTGTAGCCGAAATCGCCTAAGCAAACAGCGCAAAACCCTGTAGGAGTGAGCCTGCTCGCGATAGCGGTGTATCAATCAACGAGGATGTTGACTGATACACCGCTATCGCGAGCAGGCTCACTCCTACATTTGTTTTGTGGTGGCCTTAAACCTTCAACACCAACTTGCCAAAGTTCTCGCCGCTGAACAGTTTCATCAGCGTCTCCGGAAAGGTCTCCAGGCCTTCGACGATATCTTCCTTGCTCTTGAGCTGCCCCTTGGCCATCCACCCGGCCATTTCCTGCGCCGCACTGGCGTACTGCGCCGCGTAATCCATCACCACAAAGCCTTCCATCCGCGCCCGATTGACCAGCAGCGACAGATAGTTGGCTGGGCCTTTGACCGCTTCCTTGTTGTTGTACTGGCTGATCGCGCCGCAGATCACCACGCGCGCCTTCATGTTCAAGCGGCTCAGCACCGCATCGAGGATGTCACCGCCGACGTTGTCGAAATACACGTCGACGCCTTTCGGACATTCGCGTTTAAGCCCGGCCACGACGTCTTCGGACTTGTAGTCGATGGCGCCGTCAAAGCCCAACTCGTCGATGAGGAATTTGCATTTGTCAGCACCGCCGGCAATGCCGACCACGCGGCAGCCTTTGATCTTGGCGATCTGCCCGGCAATGCTGCCCACCGCACCCGCTGCACCGGACAGCACAACGGTGTCGCCAGCCTTCGGTGCGCCGACATCGAGCAGGGCGAAGTAGGCGGTCATGCCGGTCATGCCCAGCGCTGACAAATACACCGGCAGCGGCGCCAGTTTCGGATCGACCTTGTAGAAACCTCTTGGCTCACCGAGGAAATAATCCTGCACGCCAATGGCTCCGTTGACGTAGTCCCCGACCGCAAAGCCGGGATTGTTCGAAGCAACGACTTTGCCGACGCCCAGCGCACGCATGACTTCGCCGATGCCGACCGGCGGGATGTAAGACTTGCCTTCGTTCATCCAGCCTCGCATGGCCGGGTCGAGGGACAGGTATTCGTTCTTGACCAGAATCTGCCCCGCCGCCGGCTCGCCGACCGGTACTTCCTGATAAGTGAAGGTCTCGCGGTTGGCCGCACCCACCGGGCGTTTGGCGAGCAGGAACTGGCGATTGGTCTGGTTGGTCATGACAGGCACTCGAACGGAATGAAGCCTTGTTGATAGTCCTTCATTGGCGATGTCGCAAGGTTGGCTGATGCGGCGAATGCACGCCGATCCAGTCCAGTGATAATCACCGGCAGGGTTTTATCACTGCGACGCATGGGCACCTAAACAGCCACTGGATAGTGCTGACGCTCGGCAGACCGCAGTGGCTATGCTGCCGAACTACCAATCCCCCTGCATCTATCCCTTCGAGGACATAACAATGAGCATGACGTTTTCCGGTCAGGTTGCCGTAGTCACCGGCGCGGCCAACGGCATTGGCCGTGCGACCGCGCAGGCGTTCGCCGCCGAAGGTCTGAAAGTGGTGGTTGCCGATCTGGACGCAGCAGGGGGCGAAGGCACGGTGGCGCTGATTCGTACAGCCGGTGGCGAAGCAACCTTCGTGCGCTGCAACGTGACCGTCGAAAGCGAAGTGAAAAATCTGATGGACGAGGTCATCAATACTTACGGCCGTCTGGACTACGCCTTCAACAATGCCGGCATTGAAATCGAAAAAGGCAAACTGGCCGACGGCTCGATGGATGAGTTCGACGCGATCATGGGGGTCAACGTCAAAGGCGTCTGGCTGTGCATGAAGTATCAACTGCCACTGTTGCTGGCGCAGGGCGGCGGGGCGATCGTCAACACCGCCTCGGTAGCGGGACTGGGGGCGGCGCCGAAGATGAGCATCTACGCGGCGTCGAAGCATGCGGTGATTGGCTTGACCAAATCGGCGGCCATCGAATACGCCAAGAAGAAAATCCGCGTCAACGCAGTGTGTCCAGCGGTGATCGATACCGACATGTTCCGCCGCGCTTATGAGGCCGACCCGAAGAAGGGCGAGTTCGCCAATGCCATGCACCCGGTCGGTCGTATCGGCAAAGTCGAGGAAATTGCCAGCGCCGTGTTGTACTTGTGCAGTGACGGTGCTGCCTTTACCACCGGCCATTCGCTGGCAGTGGATGGCGGCGTCACCGCATTCTGAGCAAAGCACAATCAAAACAGCCCGCATTCGTTGCGGGCTTTTTTGTGGATCACGGTCAGTTCCGTGAAGTCCCTTAAACAATGTGTATCAAACGGTTAGAACGGTCGCTTTTGGCGGCGTTGTCGCACAGCCTGTCCGGCGCGGCTGTGATTTACTGCCGCCAGCAAAACGGACAGGAGTTTGCTTGCTCATGGAATTGAGAATTGATCGACAGGCAATGGTGCCGGTCGTGCAGCAGATTGTTGACGGGCTGACGGAGTGGATCCTGCAGAATGGTGTACCGCCGGCCACTCGCTTGCCCTCCGTGCGGCAAATCGCCCGGGGCAATCTGCTCAGTCAGTCGTGTGTTGTCGAGGCGTGTGAACGGCTGGTATCGCAGGGCGTGCTGAGTTCATGCCAAGGCACCGGGTTCAGTGTCGCCGCCGCGCGGTCGAGCCTGGGCGCAGAGGATGAACTGGCGCCATTCGAGGGCCGGTTTGCCTGGTGCGATGCCGTGTGCGAGGCCGCAGGGGCGGTGAAACTGGGGGCCGGTGGACTGCCGCAAAGCTGGCGTGAGCCTGATGATCTCAGCTATGCGTTGCGCGAAGTGGCACGTACCGACATGGCCAGTCTGTTCAATTACGGTACGCCCCTGGGTCTTCCAGCGCTGCGCGAGCAAATCGTCAAACGCCTGAAGCTGCTGGGTATCGAAGCCCGCAGTTCGCAGTTGCTGAGTACCAGCGGCGCGAGCCATGCGCTGGATCTGATCGTACGCACCCTGTTCAAGGCGGGAGACTGCGTGGTGGTCGAAACGCCCGGCTATGCGCCGCTGTTCGATCTCCTGCGTCTGCATGGCGTGCACATGCTTGAAGTGCGTCGAACCCCGAACGGGCCGGATATCGAAGCGCTGGAGGCGTTACTGCAAAAGTTTCGGCCTGGCGCACTTTTTATTCACAGCCATCACCACAACCCCACGGGCAGTTGCCTGTCGCCGAGCGTGGCGCAACGCATCCTGCAACTGGGCAAAGCCTATGACTTGCGCCTGATCGAAGACGACGTCTATGCGGATTTGCACACGGGCAACGGTACGCGATTGGCGGCGCTGGACGATGAGGGGCGCGTCATTTACGTGGGCAGTTTTTCCAAGACGCTGAGCAGTTCGCTGCGGGTCGGGTTCGTCTTCGCCGACAGCGAAATTGTCAGGCGGCTGGCGCAGGTCAAGATGATCAGCGGTTTGGGGGCTTCGAGGTTTTCCGAAGCGGTGCTGGCCAGTCTGATGGTCAGTGGTGCTTACCGAAAACTGGTGCAACGTCAGCGTCAGCGTTTGAATGCCGATCGGGCCGCCGCATTGCAGGCGCTCGAGGACGCCGATTGGGAGGTGTTCGGCAAGCCTGCAGGCGGGCTGTTTATCTGGGCGCGCTCACGCATGACCGACCAGGTTCGGGTGCGTCGTCAGGCTCAACGTTGCGGCGTGTTGTTGTCAGCGCCTGATGCGTTCAGCCCCAGTGGCGAGCCGGGCGACTGGCATCGCATCAACGTGGCCTACGCCTGCGATCCGCGGGCTCGGCAGTTTTTCCGCAACACCGGTTCGGATCGACCTCAAGTGTTCTGAAAACGACGCGGGCGTAGCTTTTTGCCATTATTCCGACGCCAGAGACTTGTGCCGGCGGATGGCCGTTGCGACTCTTCGCTCTACTGACAATGGCAGGGGACTATGCGCAATGATTTCGGCCATGCAAGGACGTTTCGCCAACCTCGGTATGGCGAAAAAACTGGGTATCGGGTTTGTACTGGTCTTGCTCCTCACCGCGCTGGTGGCAGCGATAGGCGTCTGGTCCCTGCAAACCATCAGTCAGCGTTTCGACGGGCTGAAACAGATGTCTTCGCTCAACAGCAGCCTGCTCAACGTGCGCCTGCTCGAGCAGGAGTATGCCTTGCGAGGCGATCCGAAAACGGCCGATGCCTTGCGTAAGGGCGTCGACGAACTGGTTACTCTGGCTGATCAGCTCAAGGCGCAGTCGGTGGCGAATGTGCCTGTCATGAATGATGTGCAGCAGTCGTTGGGGGCCTATCGCAAGGCGTTTGACGAGTTTGTGTCGTTGACTCAGGCCAAGGATCTTGCGCTGGAAATGGCCAGTTGGTCGGTGTCCAGTGTCGCCAACAACCTCGACGTGTTGCAGGCCGGGCTTGCCGACGACGGTGCTTATACCTTGAAGGACACCGAGGGTAAGGATGGGGCGCAGTTCATTGAGCAGGCCAGTCAGGTCAGTCAGGTGTCGCGGTTGATGCTGCAAGCGATGAACGAAGCGCGGATTCGCCTCGATCAAAGCCGCAAGGGCGACGCCGACAGTGCTGGCAAGGGCAATATTGAACAGGCCGCACAGGCTCAGGCCCAGGCCGAAGAACTTAAAACTGCGGTCAAGGATGAGGGTTACCTGACTGTACTCAATGAGGTGTCCGGGCATATCGCCGGTTTCAACGACAAACTGGCCGAGTACACCGGCTTGCTCGCCCAGGAAAAAACCGTCTACGAGCAATTGCACCAGCGCGCCAACGAAGTGGTCGAGCGGGTGAATCAGGCTTATGTCGCTGAAGATGGCGCGATGCAGGCGGAACTGAAGAAAAACTCGCTGCTGATCATGGGTTCATCGGTGTTGGCGTTGCTCGTCGGGTTGCTCGCTGCGTGGCTGATCACCCGACTGATCGTCGCGCCATTGCGCAGCGTGATTCAGGTCGCGCAACAGATTGCCGCCGG